>JBMTTG010000042.1:0-15219 GCA_049449095.1 Phycisphaerales bacterium
ACACGGGGTATTGGGGATGGTTGCCCGACGGCCCCGATGAACTCGTCGGCGCGGAGATGCGGTGGACCCGAGTGTTCGGCGACTGGTACGCGGTGGAACGGGGGTTCTGACCCGCCGACGGTGGAGTTGTCACCGCGGGCCGCCGGTCTCAGCGAGCCATGGTCGGAAACGTTCGGATCCGCAGCTTTCGCCATCGGACCTCGAGCGGGTCGACGCGGGCGCCAACGCCGTGGACCTGCAGGCCGATGAATCCGGACGCGTCCGCCTCCGGGGCGAGATCGACGAAGTCGACGACCGGCGCCTCGTTGAGCCAGGTGCGGATCCGAGCTCCCTGCGCAACGACGCGGACGCGATTCCAGTCGTCCTGAATGAAGGCGATCTTCGAAGGAGCGTCGTCGGCCGGCGACTGCAGCCAGCCGCGTCGTCCCTCGTCGTAGAGGCCGGCGGTCCAGCCTCGCGGCGAGGGATCGATCTCGATCTGCCAGCCGTGCACGCGTCCGTTCTTGAACTTGGGGCGGCTGTGGCTTCGGATCTGCACCCCGCTGTTGAGCTCGCGGGCGACCTTGAACTCGAACTCGAGCTCGAAGTCGCCGAACTCGCGCTCGGTGCAGAGAAACGTGTTGGGCTGGTTCGGCTTCGTTCGGCCGACGATGCAGCCGTCCTCGACGCGGTACTCCGCGTCGCCACCGCGGCGGATCCAGCCGGTGAGCGAGACGCCGTCGAAGAGGTCGATCCAGGACTCGTGGTCAGCGCCAGGAGTGGTCGCCGCGTCCTGGCTCACCGCCGCCGGCGGCGAGGGCGCCGGCAGCTCCTGTTGAAGCGAGACTCCGAGACCGGCCAGCGCGATCCACGCGACGGCGATGCTCACGGCTCCGCGATCCCTTCCAGTTCCGCGATCGTCCACGGGGCGGTGCGGCCGGCGGTCGCCTTGCGGACCCGGGCGATCTCCGAGGGCGCGATCGGATCGGCGGTGTTGCCCCAGGCGCGGCGGATGTACGTCATCACCGCCGCGAGTTCGTCGTCGGTGCGGAAGGGAGCCTTCACCATCGCGCTGTTCCAGGTGCGGTCACCGATCGTCACCGGGCCTTCGAGGCCATGAAGGAGCACCCGTGCGAGCACTCCCGGCTCACCCAGCACGATCGGAGAACCGTCGAGCGGCGGATACGTGCCGCCCGCGCCCAGGCCGTCGGCGCCATGGCATCCCATGCAGTGGATGAAGAGGCGCTTTCCTTGGGCGAAGCGCCGCTGCTCCGAGGCGTCGAGGCGTCGTGGCTCCGCCGCGGCGAACTCGCCCTTCGTCGGCCAGCCGACGCGGGCATCGCACTCGGCGAGGCGCGGGAGTCGATCGCCCATCGCCGCAACCGCATCGGACCAGCCCTCCGGCGCCCGCGGCAGGCGCAGCGAGCGTGGGCTCGGGGAGTCCAGCCGCAGATGGGCCGCGAGCGGCGCCACCATCCAGGAGGCGACCTCGGGCTGCCCGGCGGCGATCGCCGCGGTGGTCTCGAGCAGTTCGACGATCGCCTCTTCGTCGTCGCGAAGGATGAACGACGCCAGCCCGGCGACCACCGGCTGCAGCCGTCGATCGAGCGAGGCCCGCTCGGACTCGGGCACCGCAAGCCGCTCCGCGACGAGCGCGGCGAGGAGACGTCCCTCGACGCCGGCCGACGCGTTCAGGATCGCGCTTCGGATGAATCGGTCGTCGCCGTCGCGACAGGCCATGTCGGTCAGGAGCGCGACCCGTCGAGGCCCCGCCGACCCCAGCGACAAGGCGGCCTGCGCGCGCACCAGGCGGTCCGGATCGTCGGCGAGGGCCTCGATCGCTTCGAGGGCCGTGGCATCGAAGGACTCTCGCAGGCCGAGCCTTCGCTCGAGCATGCGGACTCCGGCAGCACGAAGGTCGGGCTCCTCGGCATTCACGAGCAGCATCGCGATCGATGCCGACGACGCGTCGAGCGGCAGCGCCGTGCTCGCCCACGCCGCGTGCAGTCGCTCGAGAGGATCGGGGCTCGTCGCCACAACCTGTTCAAGCCGCCGCGACAGGCCGCGATTCACGCCGTGATTCTCGAGGAGTACCCGCTGCGCGAGATCTCGCACCATGCCGTTGGGATCGCCAAGCGCGGCGAGCAGGGCATCCGCACCCGTCGGAAGTCGGCGCGGCGGTTGAGGAGGATGGTTCTCTGGTGCGATTCTCCAGATGCGACCGAGGCCGATCGGCGCCGCGAGGCCCCGATCGTCGACCTGCTTGCGGAGGAACGTCGTCATGTACGTCTTGTGCTGAATGACGCCGCGATACATGTCCGCGACGTAGAGCGCCCCGTCGGGGCCGATCGCCAGCGCCACCGGCCGGAAGCGCTCGTCGGTGCTCGCGAGGAACTCGCGATCGACGAGGGCGTTTCGCGCGACCGGCAGACCGGCCTCCTCGACGATGTCGAGCCACTTCACGCAGTTGGCGGCAGGCTCGCAGATGAACGCGTCGCCGGTGAACTCCGGACCGAACAGGGGTGCTCGATTGAAGATCGGCGAGCATGCCGCGGTGAGGTTCGCGAGCGTGCCGTCATCGCGGAGCGTGTCGGGGCGATAGCCGCGATTGACGCCCGGCGTCACCCGGATCGGGAACGTCGCGGTGTCGCGTCCAACCTTCCAGTTGACGCCCTCGAGCCAGGTCTGCCGCGGATTGCGCGGTCCGTACTCCTTGGGAAGCAGGTCGCCGCGCAGGCTCTCGGAGTTGGGTGTGTAGAAGAGCCGCCCGAAGTCGTCCATCGCCACGCCCCACTGCCCGTGGTCGGGGCAGGGGATCGCCTTGGCGGCGCGGCCGTCGAACTCGATCAGCACGCTTCCGTCGGAGAGCGCGAAGCGGTTGTCGATCGTGCGCACGAGCCCGTTGGGCGCGTGCTCGGGATTCTCGAAGGACCCGAGTGCGACGCCGAGATCGATCTTCGCGTCGGCCACGCCGTCGCGATCCTCGTCGGGGCAGAAGAAGAGCGACGGTGGCTCGATCAGCAGGGCGCCGCCGTGGGTTGGCGCGATCGCCCGCGGCATGACCAGGCCATCGAGGAAGGTGGTCGCGTGCTCGAAGACGCCGTCGCCGTCGCGATCCTCGAGGATCTGGATGCGGCTCGTCGGCACCTCCTCGCCGTGCCCGTCGGCATTGGGCATGTAGCTCCGCATCTCGACGACCCACAGGCGCCCGGACTCGTCGAAGGCGATCGAGACCGGATCCTCGACGAGCGGCTCCGACGCGACGAGGTCCGCTCGGAATCCAGGCAGGAGCTCGAACGCTGCAAGGGCCTCCGCCGGCGAGAGGACGGGAGCCTCGGGGATCTCGAGATTCGAGATCACATCGGGCTGCGCCTCGTTGCGGACGTCGCCGTTCTGGGCGTGCCCCGGGGCGATCACCGCGCAGGCCGCGGCCGAGGCGAGGATGGCGGCCGGACGATGGAGCCGCGAGCGCGAGGCAGACATGAGGGCGAGTCTACGGTCCCGATGCCGCCGATCCAACGCCCGATCAGCCGCTCGCGACCGGCAAGGTCAGCACTGGGGCGCCGGTATCGTCGTCCTGCTGCATCAGGGTCTGAAGCTGCTCGATCATCTGAAAGTACTGCTTGCTCTGGATGTCGCTGTCTTCGATCCAGTAGTAGTGCCCCCGGTGCTCCACGACGAGCGAGGCGTCCTTCGGCGCGGAGGTGCCGGAACGGATCCGCAGAACGTCTTCGAATCCCGGGGCCGGGGCCAACTCGATCGCGTAGGGCTGCTCGGCCTCGGGCACCTCGACGCAGGCCATCGCGAGGCGGTTGAGCTCGTTGATGGAGCGGCAGCGCAGGAAGACCTCGTTCTTCCGCAGTTCGCGCGGGATGGTCGATATCCGCAGCTGCGCCACCTTCGCGTCGGCGGGAGGCGGGGCGAGTTCGAGCAGTTCGAACAGGCGATCGACTCGAGGCCGATGCCGCGCCTCGAGGCGGAACAGGATCGCCGGCTCCTTGTCCGCCAGCAGGACGAGCGACGTGCCGCCGTGGGTGACGAGCTGCCCGAACGCGGCGCTGATCTCGACGAACCGGTCGTCGAGTTCGCGGGGTCGATGCTCCTCGTGGTTGGGCAGCATCAGCAGCGGCTGATGGATCGCGTTGATCTCGCCGACGAGCAGGCGGAAGGTCAGCGCTGCGGTGAGCGGATCGAGTCCGGAGAAGACCATTCGCCCGGCGATGACCGGATCGATCGGGGTGAGGAACTGCGCGGAGTACCGGGCGCCGCTGATCGGCACGTAGCTGACCGTGGGGTTCTCCTCCGCCACCACGGTGAGGCCGAAGGGCACGAGATTGCCGGAGTAGCTCGAAGACGGCCCGAAGCCCGCGTTCACCGAAGGCTGCACGCTCAACTTCCAGTTCGAGGCGATCGCCGAGACCGAGAGGTAGGCGGTCGGTTCGCCGAAGCGACCGCGGACGATCGCGAGCAGCGTCTGCTGGGCGCCGGTGTCCGCGATTGCGCGGGACCAGGCGGTGCGGCCGCTTCGAAGCCCGGCTGGTCCGACCGTGCTGCAACCGACCATGGCGACGGTGGCGGCGAGCAGACCGAGGACGGAGAGGGCCGGGCGACCTCGGTGCGCGTGGCGCCGCGGGCCGATCGGGATCGATGGTTGCATGGTCGAACTCCGGATTGCGGTGCCCCGGACCCGAGGATGCTAACGCGATCGCCGAGCAGCGTGACCGCGCGGTCAGGCGTAGCATCCGCGGCTTCGCCGAATCGTCGGATCCGACGGACGATTCGAGGCGAAGCCGTGCGGCGTCGCATCGATCATCGCGATCGGCGTCGCTCGTGTCCCGACGCGTTCCCGCCCCGCTCCCCGCCCTTCCCTTCGATGCCAAGCCACCACCCCTCGACGAACCCCGCGACTCCTCGGCGGGGCGCGCCCGCGGTCCTCCTGCACGGCGTCTACGACCTCTTCAGCAGCGTCCGCTTCGGGATCGTGCTGCTGGCGATCCTGTTCGTCTACATGGCGGTCGGCTCGGCGGGCCTGCTCTATCCGATTCATCCGAACCTGTTCCACCCCGACGCCTGGGTGCACGCTCAGATTCGGCAGTGGCGGCCCTTCGAGATGACCGAGTTCGAATGGTTCCACTGGTGGCCGTTCGACGTCCTGGTGATCCTGATCTGCGCGAACATCGCGGTCACCACCCTGCGGCGGATCCCGTTCCGGCCCATCAACTACGGGGTCTGGATGATCCACACCGGGATCCTGATCCTCGCGGTCGGAAGCTTCATCTACTTCGGCACCAAGGTCGAGGGCGACACCCCGGTGCTCCGTCGGCTCGTGGTGGCGTCGTTCGCCGAGGACGCAACGCGTGGCGAAGGGGGCGAGTCCGCAGTCCGCTCCGATGGCGCAGCACCGGCGCCGCAGCCGGGGCTCTCGGTGCTGTCGGCGGTTCCTTCCAATCGGGCGACGCTCTCGACGCCCCGCGGGTCCTACGGCTTCGAGGTGGTCGACGTGGATCCGGAGTGGGAACTCCTCAGCGGCGAGAACGCCGGCGAGCGGGCCTACAGCGTCAGCGTCATGGTCGAGTCCCCGACGGGCGAGCGGTTCATCCGGCAGGTGATCGCGGGCCATCCGGAGTACACCGAGGACCTGGTCTTCACGCAGGATCCCGAGCAGCCGATGAAGCGCTCGGTCAAGTTGAACGGCGATCCGATCGTCGACGAGTCGCTGCGGCTCGAGCTGGGCTACCAGTCGCAGGAGTGGTTCTACCTCAAGCACGACATCGCGAAGAACTGGGCGCTCTATCTGCGGCGGCCCGGCGAACGCGAGTGGGTCGAACGGCCGATCGACGGGCTGCCGCTCTACAACGACTACATCGCCGATCGTTCGTGGGTCTTCCAGTCCGAGGGACCCGCGACGCTGCCGATCCATCCGATCGATCTGGAGGTTCCCCCGGTCTCGGCGGACGATCCGGCGCCTTCGGTCGACTTCGAGATCTCGGGCTATCTCCGCTACGCGCTCGAGCGATCCCGAATCCTCGCCGGAGGCCCGTCGGATCCGTTCAACCCGACCGCCTTCATGACGATCACGAGCAATCGCGGCGAACGCAGCGAGTATCGCCTGCAGGCGCTCGATCCCGAAGGCCGCCGTGCCGATGGCGGCCTGCTCGCGTTCCGCTCGGTCGACAGCGAGGCCGCGTTCGAGGCGATCGTCACCGAGCCGACGCTTCGCTTCGAGATCCCCTCGCTCGGCTTCGTCGAGGAGGCGCCGATCCGATCGGTGCTGCTCGCGCAGGAGGATCTCGCCTTCTCGGATCTCGGAGACACCGGCTACGCCTATCGCGTCGCCGCGGTGCAGGACGAGATCCCGCTCTCGACGGGCGTGGCGTCGATCGCGATCCTCGAGATCCGCACGCCGGACGCGAAGATCGTGCGGCGGTGGGTCTTCGACGATCCTCGGCTCACCCGCGACGTCGGTCCGGACATGGCGGGCCCGGCGCACGGCGGGCCGGCGCTGATCGAGGACTCGATCGCGGTCGAGTACCGGCCCGGCACGGGCATGGCGCTGTTGACGCTCGTGGTGGGTCCCGAGCCCGAACGCCTCCGGCTCGTCAACACGATCGGCACCGAGAAGCCCGAGTCGATCGATCTCGGCGTCGGGCGCCCCGTCGAAGTGCCGGGCGGGCTGACCGTCACGCTCGATCGCTACATGCCTCGGGCCCGGATCGAGTCGAAGCCGTTCGTCGTGCCGCAGAATCAGCGCGACCGCGATGCAGGCACGCACTTCGCCATGATCCGCCTCGCGGCGCCGGGCGGCGAGCCGCAGTGGCTTCGGTTCCATCAGTACGCCTTCGAAGGTCCGGAGGACTACCTCCGTCGCTTCCGATTCGAGCCGCAGCGGGTGCGGCTTGCCGACGGGAGCGAGGTCGAGGTGCTCTTCTCTCGGAAGCGAATGCGGCTTCCCGCGGAGATCGCGCTCGAGGAGTTCATCCTGACGGCGCACGTGGGCGGGTTCACGGGCGAGAGCGGCAGCATCCGAAACTGGACGAGCCTGATCCGCTTCAAGGACGAGGATGGCTGGACCGAACCGCAACGGGTGAGCGTGAACGACCCCGTCGCCTACGGCGGCTACTCCTACTTCCAGGCGCAGTGGGATCCGCCGGATCCGGCTCGCGGCGAGGGCGATCGCATGAGCCGCGGGTTGAACTACACCGTGCTCGGCGTCGGCAATCGTCACGGCATCTACACCCAGCTCGCTGGATGCACCATCTCGGTGATCGGCATGATCTACGCGTTCTACGTGAAGCCGGTGATCCGGCGACGGCATCTCGAGCGGGCCGCCGCGAAGGCGAAGGCTTCGGTTGCGGCGTCCCCGTCTCGCGAGCCGGCGATGGCAGGAGGTTCGGCATGAGCAGCATCGGCCGTTCGAGCGGAATCGTGGAGCGACGAAGGCGCCATCCAGTGGCCGTCGCGTGGGCGCCGATGGTGGCCGGGCTGCTGGCGTTGGCAGGATGGCTCCTGCCCGGCGCGGCGGCCGTCGCGCAGGACTCCTCGAGCGACGGCGAGACGCCCGCCTCGGGATTCGCCGAAGCGGTCGATCTCACGCCGCTCGGCGGCGCTGCGGTGCTCGTCGAGGGGCGGCTCAAGAGCTTCGGCTCGCACGCCTCGTCGACGATGCACTCGATCACCGGGCCGCGGAAGATCCAGGGGCAGTCGCCGGCGTTCACCTACCTCGACATGATGATCCGCCCGGAGGCCTACGCCGACGCGGACGTGATCTACGTCAAGAACAAGAACGTCCGGCAGCGGATCGCAGACGTGCTGATCGGGGCGGATCCGGCGCTCGAGCCGCGTCTCGAGAGCTCCGTGCGCACCGGGCTCTTCTCTCCGGCGCTCCTGCAGCGGGCGGAAGTGCAGGACCTCCTTCGCGTCATGGAGGCGGACCTGGTCCGGACGGCTCGCCCGGTCTCGGAGATTCGAGGCGCGCTCTTCCTGTCCGATCCGCGGCAGCTGCTCGCGCGTCTCCGGGTCATTCCGCCCACCGAGGTCGATCCGCAGGAGCGATGGCACGGGCTCGACGAACTCGTGCTTCCCGATCCCAAGGCGATGGAGTCCGCGGGCCTGCCCACGCTGCCGACGATCGACGGGCTCGATCCGGACGTGGCCACGACGATCCGGCGGAGCTGGCGGGGGCTCGTCGAAGGTTGGATGAACGGCGATGCGGGCTCGGTCAACGAGTCGCTCGCGACGCTCGTCGCGGCGCTTCCGGGCGTGAACGCCGAGCTCTACCCCGAGCGAAGCCGGCTTGCGTGGGAGCACTGGTACTTCGAGCAGAACAACCTGACGTGGATCTGGCTGGTCTATCTCGCGAGCACCGCGGTCCTGCTGATCGCGGTCGTGTACCGCTGGCCGACGGCGCTGCGTCTGGGGTTCGGGGCCTTCGGCATTGCGCTCGCGCTGCAGACCTTCGCGGTGGCGCTCCGCTGGTACGTCTCGGGGCGATGGCCGAACTCCAACATGTTCGAGGCGGTGACCACCGCGGCGTGGTTCGGGGCGATCGCGGCGATCGGATTCGAGATCTGGGTTCGGCGCACGCCGCTCAAGGGCTTCTTCGCGCTCGGAGCGGCGGTCTCGTGCATGGTCGCGCTGATGAGTGCGCACTTCCTGCCGGTCTACCTCAATCCCAACATCGGGAACATGATGCCGGTGCTGCACGACGTGTGGCTCTACATCCACACGAACGTGATCATCTTCAGCTACTGCCTGATCTTCATGGCGGCGGTCACCTCGGCGCTCTATCTCGTGCACCGGTTCTTCGGCGGGCTGCCCGCCTACGCCCGCGCCGGCGGCACCGGGATGATTCTCGCGACGACCGCCGGATCGGCCGGTGGCGGTGGGTGGACCGAGAGCGCCGGTGCTCGCAAGGGACCTTCCTTCGGCGAGGTCCTCGACGGCGTCACCATGGTGCTCATGGAACTCTCCTTCGTGATGCTCTGGGCGGGCCTCGTGATGGGCGCGATCTGGGCCGACCACAGCTGGGGTCGCCCCTGGGGCTGGGATCCCAAGGAGGTCTTCGCGCTCGAGACCTTCGTCGTCTTCCTGCTCCTCGTCCACGTCCGATGGCGGGTGAAGGACAAGGGCTTCTGGACGGCGTGGCTCGCGCTGATCGGCGCCGCGGTGATGCTCTTCAATTGGATCGTCGTCAACTTCGTGATCACGGGCCTGCACAGCTACGCCTGAGCGGCCCACCCGATCATCGCGTTGCAAGGCGCGCACCGCCGCTCAGGCGATGCCGAAGGTCGCCTGGCTGCCAAGTTCCCGCTCGATGCGGAGCAGGCGGTTGTACTTCGCGGTGCGGTCGCTCCGGCACGGGGCGCCGGTCTTGATCTGCCCGCAGTTGGTGGCGACCGCGAGGTCCGCGATCGTCGAGTCCTCGGTCTCGCCGGAACGGTGGCTCATCACCGCGGCGTAGCGGTTGCGCATCGCGAGACCGACCGCCTCGAGCGTCTCGCTCAGGGTGCCGATCTGGTTGACCTTGACGAGGATCGCGTTGGCCGCGCGCTCCCGGATGCCTCGGGCGAGGAACTCGGGATTCGTCACGAACAGGTCGTCGCCCACGAGCTGCACCTGCGACCCGAGCGCCGCGGTGAGCTTCGTCCAGCCCGACCAGTCGTCCTCGGCGAGTCCATCCTCGATCGAGCGGATCGGCCACTTGCCGCACCAGGACTTCCAGAGGTCGATCATCTCGTCGCTCGTCGCGACGCGGTCGGGCTCGCTCTTGAAGAAGCAGTAGCCCTGCTTGCCTCGGGCCTTCGCTTCGTTGGCGAGTTCGCTCGTCGCCGGATCGAGGCAGATCACCACCTGTTCGCCGAGCGCGTAGCCGGCCTGCTCCACCGCGGTGGCGATCAGCTCGAGCGCATCCTCGTTGCGGGCGAGATTCGGCGCAAAGCCTCCCTCGTCGCCGACCGCGGTCGAGAGCCCCTTGTCGTGCAGGACCGACTTGAGCCGGTGGTAGATCTCGACGCCCGCGCGAAGGCTCTGCGAGTAGGTGTCGAACCCCCGGGGCTGGATCATGAACTCCTGGAAGTCGACGGTGTTGTCGGCATGCTTGCCGCCGTTGAGGATGTTGAACATCGGCGCGGGGAGCCGACGCGCCGCGACGCCGCCGACGTAGCGGTAGAGCGGTTGCCCGGTCGCCACGGCGGCCGCTCGCGCGGTCGCGAGCGAGACCGCGAGGATCGCGTTCGCGCCGAGCCGAGCCTTGTTGGGCGTGCCGTCGATCTCGAGCATCCGCGCGTCGAGCCCCTCCTGGTCGAGCGCCTCGAGTCCGACGAGGTTCCTCGCGAGGATCTGCTCGACGTGCCCGACCGCCCGGGTGACGCCCTTGCCGAGAAGGCGGCTCTTGTCGCCGTCGCGAAGCTCGACCGCCTCGTGCTCGCCCGTGCTCGCGCCCGAGGGGACCGCAGCGGCGCCTCGGGCTCCGCCGGCCAGCACGACCTCGCACTCGAGGGTGGGATTGCCGCGGGAGTCGAGGATCTCGAGCGCGGTGATCTCGGCGATGGTGGTTCGGTCGGCGGTGTTCATCGAAGAGGTCTCGGGACAGGATCGAAGGCCGCGGATGCTACCGCTCGGTCTCACCGGGCTCGTTCGCCGGCCAACGTGGGCGACGGCCTTCGAGCACGGCGACCACGTCCTTCACCACCCACGACATGTTCTCCGTGGCCTGGCGGGTCCGTGACGCGAGATGAGGCAGCAGGTGGGCGTTGGGGAGGTTCCACAACGGATGGTCGGGCGGCGGGGGTTCGGGCTCGTGCACATCGAGCAGGGCCTGCGAGCCGGGATGTTCGCGAAGGTGGGCGCCGAGCGCGTCGTGATCGAGCACCATGCCGCGGCAGGTGTTGAGCACCGTCACGTTGGGCTTGAGCAGGGACAGGAGCCGGCGATCGACGACGCCGCGGTTCGAAGGACGCCCGTCGATGTGGAGGGAGATCACGTCGCTCTCGGCGAACAGCGACTCGACCTCGACCGGCTCGGCGAGGCGACGCAACTCCTCGGGCATCGGGAGCAGGTCGTTCGCGCGCACCCGGAAGCCGATCGCTCGCGCGACTTCCGCGACGCGCCGGCCGATGCGGCCGAACCCGAGGATGCCGAGCGAGAGGGTGTCCATCTGGCGATCCGCGACCACCTCGCGTCGCAGGTCGTGCCAACGGTCGATGGACACCGGACCCGGAAGCACGAGCCTCGGACGCAGCGCGTCGCAGAGCAGGGCGGTCACGTACTCGACCACCGCCTGCGTGTTCGCCTCGGGCGTGTGGACGACCGCGACGCCGCGGCGTCGGCACTCCGTCAGGTCGATGTTGTCGAGGCCCACTCCGGCCCGGCCGACCACCCGGAGGCGAGGCAGGCGATCGAGGAGCATCGCATCCACCCGGGTGTAGGTTCGAACGACGAGAGCTTCCGCTTCCGCGGCGAGATCGCCGAAGCGGGGCGAGTCCGTCTCGGCTCGCTCCACCCGGCAACGCGACGAGAGCCAAGCCTCGGGGGCCTCATCGAGGTTCTCGGTGACGATGGCGAGGGGAAGGGGCATTTGGTTCCGGACGGATTATGGGGCAGGCTTCGAACTGTGGCGTGAACTCCCCAGTTCACCCTTGCATCGAGGAATCCGGGGAGCATGGTTGGACCGGCGGGGCCGATGCGGCGTACGGTGGCCAAAGGCCGTTCCGGGTCCGAGATCATCGGCGTCGGCCCTCGATTCCCGGTGGTGGAGTGCCTCAGGATGCTTGAAGTCAGGACTCTTGAAGACGCGAATGAAGATGCGAGCGTTCGCCGGCCATGTCCGGCGAGCGACCGTCTTGGCGTGCGGCGTGCTGGAGCGCTCTGTGCCGCGATCGTGGGCTTGATCACGGCCTCCGCCTTCCCCCAACTCGCGGATGGGTTCGGCGATCTGTCCACGCGTCTTGGCGAGAGCGCACCGACCGGGCAGGACGTGGGGCTCGGGTTGGTCGAGGCCGGCGGGACTGATGCGGATCGCTACGCCCCGGATCTGGCGGCCTTTCCCAATCGCAACATTCTCCTCATGAGCGGTCCGAGCATCACGAGCGCCCACGCGACGCAGGTCCTGAACACGTTCGTGGCACGGGCCCCCGGGGTCGTGGACGTCTGGTCCTGGGAAGCGCTTGATTGGCTGCAGGGCGGGTTCTTGAACTTCGGTGCCGGCACACCGCTTTCGCCTCCGACCGGGCTGCGAGTCTTCAATCACAGCTGGGTGGCCGGCAACAACGATCCCGCGGTCGACAACGATGTGATGCGTCGGTTCGACTACCAGATCACCCGGGATGGATCGATCGAGTGCGTCGGCACGAGCAACTCGCTGAACGCCACGACTCCCTACATCCTCTCGAGTCAGTTCAACGGACTGACGGTTGGCCACCCCGCAGGAGCCCATCAGGACACGATCGGCGGCGGTCGGGACGGTCAGGGCCGAATGAAGCCGGATCTGGTCGCTTCGGCCGGCAACTCCAGCAACTCCGCCCCGCGAGCCGCAGCCTTGGCTTCGTTGCTGCTCGAGACCGCGGCGACCGATCCCTCGGTCTCCGCCAATCCAGACGCCGACGATCCGCAGGTGATCAAGGCGGCCATATTGGCCGGGGCGACACACCGACCGCTCCCACCTCATCCTGACCGGTGGTGAGCAGCCTGCCTCGACCAGCGGGCCGGTCGAGCCGACCGTCGACGCGGTCGGCTGGAGCCGCACCACCATCACTTCGGGAACCAGCCGCTATTGGCGGTTCGAGACGTTCCAGGAGACCGACGAGGTCGTGATCCTTGCCACGTGGCCGCGGGTGGTCTCCGCCAACTTCGCTTCCTGGAGCATGATGAACATCGACCTCCGCCTGCACCGGGTCGAGGGCACCACGCTGCTGCCTCTGAGCGGCGACGACGGCCTGCCCTACTTCGACTCCGGCACGGTGGTGAGCGAGAGCGATGTCGACAACGTCGAGTTGCTCGTCGTGCGCGGTCTCGAGCCCGGCGAGTACGTCTTCGAGATCTTCCGGAACGTCGGCGCGACCTCGACCTCGGTGGCGGTCGCATGGATCATGCCCGAGACGACGCCGCCCGCACCGATCGGCGACCTCAATGGCGACGGCATCATCGATGGCGCCGACCTTGGGTTGCTGCTGATCGACTGGGGGCGACCGGGACCTGGCGACCTCAACGGCGACGGCATCGTGAACGGTGTCGACCTCGGGCTGCTCTTGCAGAACTGGGGCTGATTCGAACTCGAGGTTCCCGCCGGTGGTGGTAGGCGCCGAAGTCTCCAGACGCGGCGAGCCGCCGGTAGACTTCGACGTGTGGAGCGAGTCACCGCCGGTCAGCATCTGCGCCTCGTGGCGTTCCTGGCGCTCCTCGCGGCGGTGCTGCTCTATCCGATCTGGCTGACCGTCGAGGGGGCGTTCCGCGGTGCGGACGGCGACTTCACCCTCCATCACCTCGGCGAGGTCTTCCGGGATCCGGTGCTGCGGGGCGGTCTGTTCAACTCCCTCGCGATCGCGGCGGTGACCACGCTGGTCTCGGTCGGCTTGGCAATGCCGCTCGCGATGCTCTCCGCGCGATGCGACTACCCCGGCAAGGCGCTGCTCGGCGGCCTGCTGCTCGTGCCGCTGATCCTTCCGCCCTTCGTCGGCGCGATCGGCCTGCGGGCGATCCTCGGGCGCTTCGGAGCGGCGAACACGCTGCTCATGGACCTGGGCTGGATCGACGCGCCGATCGATCTGCTGGGACGCGGCGGATTCGCGGCGGTGGTCGTGCTCGAGGCCCTGCACCTCTACCCGATCCTTTATCTGAACCTGCTCGCGGCGCTGGCCAACATCGATCCGGCCATGGAGGAGGCGGCGGAGAATCTCGGGGCGGGGCCGTGGACACGCTTCCGCCGCGTGACCCTCCCGCTCGTGCGGCCGGGGCTCTTCGCCGGCGGCACGATCGTCTTCATCTGGAGCTTCACCGAACTCGGCACGCCACTGATGCTCGAGTACAGCCGGGTGACGCCGGTCCAGATCTTCAACGGCATCAAGGAGATGGAGGCTTCGGCGCAGCCGTACGCCCTGACCGCGGTGCTGCTCTTCGCCGCGACGATCCTCTACCTCTTCGGCAAGGTCGCCTTCGGCCGGGCGGCCGCGGCCGGCAGCGGCAAGGCCTCGATTCGCGCGAGCATTCCCCGGCTTCGAGGATGGCGAGGCGCGATCGCGGCGGCATCGGTGTCGCTCGTCATCGCGATCTCGGCGCTGCCGCACCTCGGCGTGATCCTGTCGAGCCTCGCCGTCGAGGGCACGTGGTACCGGAGCATCCTGCCAAGGGCCCTGACGCTCGCGCACTTTGGCGACGCGCTCACCCATCCGCTCGCCGCGGGCTCGATCCGAAACAGCCTGTTGCTGTCGTCGGCGGCGGTTGTTGCGAGCGTGATCGTCGGCGTGGCGATCGCGAGGCTGCTCGCCCGCAGCCGAGTGCCCGGACGATTCCTGCTCGACGCGCTGGTGATGCTGCCTCTGGCGGTGCCCGGGCTCGTGCTTGCCTTCGGCTACGTCTCGCTCTCGCTGCACTGGCCCTTCTCGGGCGCGATGCCCGCGTGGCTGCACCCGATCGTCGCCTGGTCGATGCCTTCGTCCTGGGTCGCATGGCTCGACGACGGACCTCTCAAGCCGATCGGTGATGTGCTTGGAGCCGATCCGAATCCGATGGTGCTTCTCATCGTCGCCTACGCGGTGCGGCGGCTCCCGTACGTCGTTCGCGCGGCGGTCGCGGGCATGGAGCAGACCGGCGTGGCGGTCGAGGAGGCGGCCGCCAATCTCGGCGCCGGCCGCTTCACGGTGCTTCGTCGCGTGGTGCTCCCCCTGATCTTCGCGAACCTGCTCGGCGGAGCCTTGCTCGCCTTCAGCTTCTCGATGCTCGAGGTCTCCGACAGCCTGATCCTCGCCCAGCGGGAGCGGGACTACCCGATCACCAAGGCGATCTACACCTTGGCCGAACGGCTCGGCGACGGCCCGGCGATCGCGAGCGCGATGGGGGTCTGGGGCATGGCCCTGCTGACCACGACGCTCCTCGCGGCCACGCTGCTCCTCGGCCGACGGATCGGCGCGCTCTTCCGGGCCTAACAGGGGCCTCGGAGGCCGAAACCCCGATCGGGGATCGTTCGAGGGAGGCGTGTGGATCTATACTTCGCCCCTTCAGGTCGCCGGCGGCAGGCGACCGGACCCG
>JBMTTG010000043.1:0-15206 GCA_049449095.1 Phycisphaerales bacterium
CTCCTCTCTCCTTACTCCTCTCTCCTCACTCCTCTCTCCTCACTCCTCTCTCCTCACTCCTCTCTCCTCACTCCTCTCTACCATCACCCCATGTCCGCCAACGCCACGCTCGCAGCGCTCTTCGAGGAGATGGCCGCGCTGCTCGAGATCACCGGCGCGAACGCCTTCCGGGTGAACGCCCACGCCCGAGTCGCCCGCGCCCTCGAGTCGCTCGACACCGACGTCGCCTCGATCGCGAAGGAGCCGGGCGAACTCGAGTCGGTCGAAGGGATCGGCGAAGGCAGCGCGAAGCGCATCCGCGAGTGGCTCGAGACCGGCTCGATCAAGGATCTCGAGAAGCTCCGAGGCGAGGTGCCGCCGGGCCTGCCCGAGGTGCTGGCGGTGCCGGGCCTCGGCCCCAAGACGGTGCGGGCGATGTGGAAGGACGCAGGCGTCGTCGATCTCGCCTCGCTCAAGGCGAAGCTCGCCGACGGTTCGCTGCTCGAACTGCCCCGCATGGGCGAGAAGACCCTCGCCCGCATCCGCGAGAGCCTCGAGTTCATGGAGAAGTCCGGCGGCCGGGTGCGGCTCGGCGAGGCGGCGCCGATCGCGGCGGAACTGCAGTTGTGGCTGCTCGAGACCGAGGGCGTCGAGCGGGTCGAGATCGCCGGCAGCCTGCGACGTGGGCGCGAGACGATCGGCGACATGGACCTGCTCGCCTGCGGCTCCGACGCCGCGGCGCTCGTCGAGGCGTTCCGCAGCCATCCCGAGGTGAAGTCGGTGCTGCTTGCCGGCGACACCAAGTGCTCGGTGCGGCTCTCGACCGGCATGCAGGCGGACCTGCGGGTGGTCGATGCGTCGTGCTTCGGCGCGGCGTGGCTCTACTTCACCGGCAGCAAGGAGCACAACGTGCGGCTGCGCGAGCGGGCGATCGCGCGGAAGATGCGCCTCAACGAGTACGGCCTCTTCCCCGACGACGGGAACGATGCCCCGCCGCAGACTCGGGGCGTGAAGCCGGTGGCGGCGAAGACCGAGGAGTCGATCTACCAGGCGCTCGATCTGCCGTGGATCCCGCCCGAACTGCGCGAGGACCATGGCGAGCTCGACCTGAAGAAGACGCCGGCGCTCGTGACCGTCGCCGACATCCGCAGCGAACTCCACGCCCACACGAGGGCGAGCGACGGTGCGATGACGATCGAGGAGATCGCCACGATCGCCAAGGACCGCGGATTCCACACCCTCGCGATCACCGACCATTCGAAGTCGAGCGTGCAGGCCAACGGACTCGATGCGAAGCGTCTTCGCAAGCACATCGAGGCGATCCGCGAGGCCGAGGCGAAGGTCGGCGGCATTCGTCTGCTTGCCGGCAGCGAGGTCGACATCCTCGCCGACGGTCGGCTCGACTACGACGACGACCTGCTCGCCGAACTCGACTGGGTGGTCGCCTCGCCGCACGTCGCCCTCCGGCAGGAGCCGAAGGTCGCCACCGAGCGCCTGCTCGCCGCGGTGCGGCATCCGCTCGTGCATGTGCTCGGGCATCCGACCGGGCGTTTGATCGGATCGCGGCCCGGGCTCGAGCCCGACCTGGAGGCGGTCGCGAAGGCCGCCGCCGAGTGCGGCACGGCGCTCGAGGTGAACGCGAACCACTACCGCCTCGACCTTCGGGATCGACATGTGCGGCTCGCCCTCGAGGCGGGCTGCTGGATCGCGATCGACTGCGATGTGCACACGCCCGAGCAGTTCGACGAACTGCCCTACGGCGTCATGACCGCCCGCCGCGGCGGGCTCACGCCGGATCGATGCCTCAACTGCCTCGACGCCAAGGCGCTCGAGAAGTGGCGGAAGAAGAAGCGACCGAAGGCCTGACCGCTACCATCCCGCCCCCATGTTCGAAGGCCTCTCCCGCAAGCTCCACGACACCCTCCGCAACCTCTCCGGTCGCGGCCGCATCAGCGAATCCAACATCCGCGAGGCGATGGAGGAGGTCCGCACCGCGCTCCTCGAGGCGGACGTCCACCACGAGGTCGTCGAGACCTTCTGTCGCGAGGTCGTCGAGGATGCGGTCGGCGCCGAGGTGACTCGCTCCCTCAAGCCGGGCGAGGAGATGATCGGCATCGTCCATCGCCGGCTCGTCTCGGTGATGGGCGAGGCGCCGCCGCCGATCGCCTTCGTCGAGCCGGGGCCGACGGTGTTCCTGATGTGCGGGCTGCAGGGTTCGGGCAAGACCACCACCTGCGGCAAGCTCGCGGCGAGGTTCAAGGCCGAGGGGAAGAAGGTCCTGCTCGTCGCGGCCGACCTGCAGCGTCCCGCCGCGGTCGAGCAGTTGCGGATCGTCGCCGAGCAGGTGGCGTCGCAGGCCCCCGGCAAGGGGAGCGTCGCCTTCCACGGCGAGCCCGAGCGCTGCGCGGAGTACGGCAAGGCGGTCGGCGTCGCGGTCGACGTGGCCAAGCGGGCCCTCGCCGAGGCGCGTCGCGGCGGCTTCGACGTGATGATCGTCGACACCGCGGGGCGGCTGCACGTCAACGACGAGCTCATGAAGGAGCTTCGCGCGGTCGACCACGCGGTCGAGGCGCACCAGATCCTGCTCGTCGTCGACGCGATGACCGGCCAGGACGCCCTGCTCTCCGCGAAGGCGTTCCACGCGGCGATGAAGGTCGACGGGGTGATCCTCACCAAGTTCGACTCCGACACCCGCGGCGGCGCGGCGCTCTCGGTGCGTCAGGTGACCGGCGCCCCGATCCGATTCATCGGCATCGGCGAGAAGTTCACGGCCCTCGAGGAGTTCCACCCCGAGCGCATCGCGGGACGCATCCTCGGCATGGGCGACGTGGTCAGCCTCGTCGAGAAGGCCCGCCAGGAGGTGAGCGACGAGGAGGCCGCCGAGCTCATGGAGAAGATGTCGAAGGGCAAGCTCGGCCTCGACGACTTCCTCCGGCAGCTTCGCGTGCTTCGCCGCATGGGCCCGATCAAGCAGCTGCTCGGCATGCTTCCGGGCGTCGGGCAGATGCTCAAGGATCTCCCCCTCGACGACAAGCAGCTCGATCGCCTGCAGGGCATCGTGCATGCCATGACGCCGGCTGAGCGACGCGATCCGGGAGTGCTCGAGCGAAGCCGCATCGCGCGGGTCGCGGCGGGCTCCGCGTCCGATCGCGGCGAGGTCTCGCGGCTCGTCAAGCAGTTCGATCTGATGCGGAAGATGGGCTCGCAGCTCGCGGGCGCCGGTGCCGCCGGACGCATGGCGGCGATGCGGGGCCTCGGAGCGGGCGGGCTTCCGACCCGCGGCTCGACGCATGTCGCGAGCCCGAAGAGCCGCTTCAAGCAGCGGAAGAAAAGATAGAGAAGAGGCGAGGAGGAGAAGAGGAGAAGAGGAGACGGAATGGGAAAGGACGGCGTTCGCCTCCTCTCTCACCGCTCGAAGTCGACCGGCAGCGGATCGCTCGCCTCGCCGCGAGTCCACGCTCGGATCCGCGGCAACAGCATCTCGACAAGCAGGATCTTCACGCAGGCCGCGACCGGGATCGACAGCAGCATGCCGTAGATGCCCGCCATCGCGCCGCCCGCCAGCACCGCGACGAAGATCGCCAGCGGCGAGAGGTCGGTCGCCTTGCCGGCGATGACCGGCGTCAGGATGTACCCCTCGACGAGTTGGACGATCCCGAAGACCACGCTCGGCCAGAGGATCACCGCGAACCAGCCGATGCGTTCGGCCTCCGGAAGCCCGGCGTTCTCGAGGGCCAGCAACCCGATCGCGAGCGGCACGCCGACGCCGCCGAGATACGGGACCGCGCAGAGCACCCCGGTGATCGCGCCGAGCAGGATCGCGTAGGGCACGCCGACGATCAGCCATCCGACCGCGAGCATCGTGCCCATGATCACGCTGATCACGATGCGGCCGCGCACGAAGCCCGCGACCGCGTTGTCCATCTTCTTGAAGAGCTCGAAGGTTCGCGGCCGAGCGTGCTCGGGCACGAGGTTCCCGAAGAACTCGAGCGTCGCGGGGTACGAGACGCTGAAGTAGTAGAAGTAGAACGGGATCAGCACCACCGCGAGCAGGAAGGCGAGCGTGCCGATCACCGCCTCGTAGAGCGTGCGAAGTCCGCTGCCCGCGAAGTCGAGGACCGACCACGAACGTGGCGACCGAGCCGCGGCGACCACGGACGGATCGATTCCCTCGATCGACTCCGACTCGGCCTCGGGCTCGGAGACTGGAGCCTTCTCCACCACGACGTCGACGACCGACGGCGGCTTCGATTCGGACGGCTTGGAAGCGATCGGCGGTGATGGCGACGCCGTCGAGGCGTCCCCCTCCGGCGCCGAACCGTCGTGCTCGGGCTTCGCATCCGGCTCGACCTGCCCGCGCTCGCCGATCGGATGGCCGAAGATCCATGCCGCGCCGCGACGGGCGTCGGGACGGTACTGCTCCGGAAGCCGGTCGATCAGTTCGATCGCGCGGGCCTCGACCTTGCCTGATCGAAGCGTGTCGATGAGCGACACCGCTTGACCAACGGCGAGCGGGATCAGCAGCGCCAGCGCCAGCACGACCGTGCCGCCGGCGACGGTGAGGATGCCGACCGCCGCGACAGGGCGCGGGCACCAACGAAACCGGCTCAGCCAGCGAACGACCGGCTCGAAGAGATACGCGAGCAGCAGGCCCAGCAGCAGCGGCACCGTGACGGCGCTGAGCTTGTAGCCGAGCCAGAAGACGCCAAGGACGCCCAACCCGAAGACGATGTCTCGGATGCCCTGGATCTGCCAGAGGTGGAGGCGCCGGAGGGCGTCCGCCATCGTCGGCGACTGGGGAGCGGAGTCGGTCGGATCGGAGTCGGGCATCGTGGGGGAACCGGGCTGACGAGACTCGACGAACCGCCGTCGTTCTCCTCTCTCCTTACTCCTCTCTCCTTTCTACTTACTCCTCACTGCTCTCTCCGTCTCCTCTTCTCACCCCCTCACCTGCCGCAGGATCTGCTCGCGGGCGAAGACCTCGTCGAAGTCGTAGACGCCGCGGAAGTCCTCGAGGGTGTCCTCGGCGGTCTTCGACATCATGCCCTGCTCGATCATCGCGAACACGATGCGGCCGAAGTCGTCGGTGCGCAGCACGTTCCAGTGCCGCAGGACCGTCGGGGCGAGCAGCCCGTACTGCTGGATCGCGAAGTCGCGCAGCCCCAGGCACAACTGCTGACCGCTGACGTGGCTGCCCTCGTCCGACTGCAGGCCGCCGTACTCGGCGATCCGCTCGACGGTGTGACCGAGGCCTTGCTGCACGAACTGGAAGGCTTCGCGGGGATACGGGCCGGCGTTCTTGGCGACCTGTGTCCAGGCGTCCTGCTGCGGATCCATCGTGGATCGAGTCTCCGAGGGAGGAGGCGTCCCGCGGCGGGTCCCTTCGACCTGAAGGGCCGTCGGCGAGATCGCGATGCTAGCACTCGAACCGGCTTATCGGCGAGGACTCGGCATTCGGCTCACATGCGGCGACCTCGCGTCGAACCACCGCCACGGCTTCGCGGCCCATGGCCCGACGTCGCCGAGCCCGATGCGAGGCGAACTCGCGATCGACGCCGGCGGCGAGCCCGCCTCGATCCAGAGGCCGGCGCGGCGTGCGAGGCGAATGCCGTCGAGCGACCGATCGATCGCGAGCGCCGACGCGAGGCGGCCCGGCCCGCGGCAGAGATCCCGATCGCTCGCGCCGACTCGAAGGCGGCGCATCGCCTCGATCCCCTCGACGGGTTCGAGCGCGCGGATCAGGACCGCCTCGCCTTCGCCGACCCGTCCCGAGACGACGTTCACGCAGTGATGCAGGCCGTAGATGAGGTAGACGTAGGCGGCGCCGCCGGCGAGGAACATCGACGCGTTGCGGGGCGTGCGGCGTCCGCCGCGCGAGTGGCTTCCGCGATCGTCGCCGCCGGGATACGCCTCGGTCTCGACGATCCGACCGACGACCCGGGTGCCTTCGACCTCCCGGACGAGGAAGGCGCCGAGGAGGGCGGGCGCGAGTTCGAGCGCCGGCGCGTCGAAGCCGCCGAAGAGCCGCCCGCTCACCGAACCCTCGCCGCGGGAGGCGGCACGATCCACTCAGGCGCCGCGGTGGACTCGATTGCGGCGGCAAGCGCGGCCTCGCCAGCCGCCGCCTCGTTCACCTCGATCGCGATCGACAGGATGCCCTCGGGGCGGGCGCCCTTCGCGAAGGTGACGCGGCCCCGGTCCTCGCCCAGCAGCGCGGCGCCATGCACCGTCGCCATCGCCAGGAGTTGCCGCGGATCCACGCCATCCCGGCGATGGAGCAAGCGCATCTCGTCGAGCACACTCAGGCGATCGGGCGTGTCGAGGCCGATCACGCTGTCGGTGCCGAGGGCCACCGGCACGCCCCGCGCGAGCAGCTCGCGATAGCGATGCGGCGGCTGCCCGTTCGCGGGATGGCCGAAGTAGGCGCTCGCGCGAGGGCAGTAGGCGAGACCGAGCGGGTGTGCCGCCGCCCGGCTCGCGTCGGCGAGCGCCTCGAGGTCGGCGTCGTCGAGATAGTTGCCGTGGGCGATCGCCGCGCCGGATCGCGCAAGCGTCGCGGCGAGCCGCCGGATCGGAGTGGTCTTCCAGCCCCGAAGCGCGTCGTTCCACACGCCCACCCCGCGAAGCAGATCCGCGAGCGGCCCGGTGCCGGAGCGCGAGAACTCGAGTTCCTCGAGCGTCTCGGCGAGATGCGTGGCCACGGGCACGCCAAGGCTGGCCGCGGTCTCGAAGAGCCGATCGCCGCAGGAGAACGACGCGTGCGGCGACACGCCCAGACGCGTCGACGCGGCGGGGTCTGCGAGGCTCCGCAAGGACTCCACGAACTCGCAGCCGGCCGATTCGGCCCTGCCGATTCCGAAGACCTCGATGAAGGCGATCCCGCGAAGGCCGGCGGTCCGCAGGGCCTCGAAGGCCACCAACCCGCGATTGCCGGCGATGTCGCCGACGATCGCGGTCCCGCCGCGAAGACTCGACTCGACTCCGCGGCGAACGGAGTCGGTGATCGCCTCGGGCGTCGCCGGACGTTCACGACGCACCATGTCCGCCCACGCCGCGAAGCCGGATTGGGCGTCGAAGCGACGCGGGCCGAGGCTCGTCAAGTCCAGATGTGCGTGGGCGTTGACGAGTCCCGGCAGGAGCACGCCGCCCGGACGTCGAACGGTCTCGCGATCCTCGGTCGGGCCGATCGTGGCGGGATGATCGAACGCCTCGACGGCGCCGGTGGCGTCGAGCAGGATCGCCGCCGGCGCGAGCGTCCGATCCGCGTCCGCCGCCGCGGATGCTTCGAGCCGGAGCGGTCGCAGTGCATGCAACGCGGGTCGTCCCGAGGAGGCCATGCGGTGACGGTACACTCCGCGCGTCGCCCCGGAGAACGCCGTCTGACCTTCGCGACGACGCCATCGATCCGCACGAATCACGCGACGCCGGCAGTTGCCCGTGCGTCGGGGAACAAGGAGGACCCCGCATGCGCCAACCCCGATTCTCTCGAACCGCCCTTCGACTCGTCCTGCCGCTCGCGGCGTTCTCGCTCGCGGGCCTCGGCTGCGTGCCGCAGCAGCGCTACGACGAGCTCATGACCGCCTATCGCGGCAAGGAGCAGCAGCTCCTGTCGACGCAGAACGATCTCGACACCGCGAAGAACAACGAGCGCGTGCTTCGGGGGCAGCTGCTCAAGGCGACCGAGGACATCCGGAGCCTCGAGCGGATGCGCGATGGCAGCAGCTCCGACCTCGATCGACTCGTCTCGGACTACGACCGGCTGCAACGGCAGCTCGTCGAGCTCGGCGCCGGCCCGCTGCCCGCCGAGGTGATCGACGCCCTCACCGAACTCGCGACCCGCTATCCGGAGGTCCTCGAGTTCGACGCCCAGCGGGGCGTGGTCCGCTTCGCGGCCGACTTCACCTTCCCGCTCGGCTCGGTCGAGCTCTCCGAGAGCGCCCGTCAGGCGCTTCGGACCTTCGCGGGCATCCTCGCGAGCGACGATGCCGACAGCCTCGAGGTCCGAATCGTGGGCCACACCGACAACGTGCCGATCCGCCGCGCCGAGACCCGCGCGAAGCACCCGAGCAACCTGCACCTCTCCGCCCACCGGGCGATCGCGGTGCGTGACGCGTTCGTCGCCGCCGGCCTGAGCCCGCAGCGGTTCTCGGTGGTCGGCTACGGCGAGTACCGTCCGATCGTGGCGAACGCCCGCAACGGGGCCCCGCAGAATCGGCGGGTCGAAGTGTTCCTGACCCCGATGCTCATCCCCACCGGATCGGGCACCGAACTCGTCCCGGCGGAGACGATCGTCCAGGTCGAGGACGACGAACCGACCAAGTGAGTTCTCCATCTTGACACTCCGTTCGACGGCGGCTCCCCGGAGTCGCCGTCGTGCGTTGGCGGCCAGCGTCCCGGAACCCCGCATGGGCTCGCGGATCCCGCGCCGACCTCACAGATTCCTTGCGACTCGACCCGAGTCCTGAACTAGTCTTGACGGGTCAAACCAAGCCCTCGTGGGCGAGAAGAATCCCCGACCCGTCGGCCCGAACTCCCGAGCCGACGGGCCGTAGGTCCGTCTCGCTCCTGCCCCGTTCGAAACGTCGCTTTCCGCCCCGGCCCCTCAGGAACACCGCATGAGCCGCCTGCTCCTCGCCGCCACCGCGATCGCCCTGCCCTGGTCCCTCGTCTCGCCGTTCGCGGTCGCTTCCGGTCTTGCTGGCGGACCTCCGCTCCGGATCAACGAAGTCCGCATCGACCAGCCCGGGGCCGACAACGACGAGTACTTCGAACTGCGGGGCGTGCCCGGGGCGAGCCTGGACGGCGTGACCTACATCGTGATCGGGGATCTCGCCGGCGCCACGCCGCCGGCGCAGAACGGCGGCGTCGAGTTCGTGCTCGACCTCACGGGCAACATGCTCGACGGCAACGGCCTCTTCCTCGTCGCCAAGAGCACGTTCTCGCTGCCTGGCACGCCGAACCTGATCGCGCCGCTCAACTTCGAGAACTTCGACAACGTCACCCACCTCATCGTCTCGAACTTCACCGGCGCGTTGGGCGACGACCTCGATCCCAACGACGACGGCGTGCTCGAAGTGACGCCGTGGGATGAGATCCTCGACTCGATCGCCCTCGTTGCGGTCGCCGAGCCCGACGGCATCACCTCCGACTTCTACTACTCCGACGGGCGCATCGGGCCCGACGCGGGCACGGTGCCGGGCCACGCGTGGCTTTGCCAGAACGTCGACCTCTGGCAGATCGGCCCCTACGACACCGCCGATGGCGAGGACACCCCGGGCCAGCCCAACTTCGAGTGCGCCGCGGGCGGCGGCGTGACGATCAGCGAGGTCCGCATCGACCATCCCGGCGCCGATGTCGACGAGTACTTCGAACTCGCCGCCGAGCCGGGCACGAGCCTCGACGGCCTCACCTACATCGTGCTCGGCGACGGCACCGGCGGAAGCGGCGTGGTCGAGTGCGTGGTGCCGCTCGACGGCTTCTCCGCGCCGGCCTCGGGCTACTTCCTCGCGGCCCGCGACGACAACACGCTCGGCGTGGTCGCCGACCTCATCACCGACGCGATCATCTTCGAGAACAGCGACAACGTGACCCACATGCTCGTGCGGGGCTTCACCGGCGCGATCGGCGACGACCTCGACACCGACGACGACTGCACCCTCGACGTGACGCCGTGGGACGCGATCGTCGACTCGATCGCCCTCGTCGAGACCTTCGGCAGCGGCGAGTGCATCTACTCCGACGCCACCGTCGGTCCCGACGGCCCCTTCGTGCCCGGCCACGCCTACACCTGCGAGCCCGACGGCACCTGGACCATCGGCGTGTTCGACCTCGGCGTGACCGACACCCCCGGCGCGCCCAACCTGCCCTGCACCACCACGATCTGCGGCGGCTACGACGGCCGCAGCTGCTTCGCGCCGCACTCGACCGGCGGCTGCAGCGATCCGCGGGTGTGCGACCTGGTCTGCGCGATCGACCCGACCTGCTGCGACACCGCCTGGGACAAGGGCTGCGTCGCGACCGCGCAGGCGACGGTGTTCGGCACCACGGCCCCCGAGGGCCTCGCGATCAGCGAGGTCCGCACCAAGCAGCCGGGCGCCGACAACGATCACTACATCGAGCTCACCGGCACCCCCGGCACCGTGCTCGACGGCGTGAGCTACATGGTCCTCGGCGACGCCGGTCCGGATGCGAGCGGCATCGTCGAGTACATCCTGAACCTCACCGGCGTCACGATCCCGGCGAGCGGCTACCTCGTGATCGCCGAGAGCACCTTCACGCTCGGCACGGCCGACTTCGTGTGGCCGATCAACTTCGAGGACGTCTACAACCAGACCCACCTGCTCGTCTTCAACTTCAACGGCGCCGCAGGCGCCGACTACGACGTCGAGAACGACTGCGAACTCGACGCGACCCCGTGGGCGTCGGTCCTCGACTCGGTCTCGGTGATCGGCTCGACCGGCTGCACCTACGCCGACGCCACCGTCGGCCCCGACACCGCCTTCACCCCAGCGCACTTCTACCTCTGCACGCCGAAGCTCGCGTGGGCGGTGGGTGCGTTCGATCCGGCGGCCGGCACCGACACGCCGGGCTTCGAGAACCTCGCCTGCACGGCGACGCTCTCCTGCGGCGACCCCTCCGCGGGCAGCTGCCTCGAGGCGAACGGAACCCCCTACTGCGCCGACGGCGCCTGCTGCGACTCGGTGTGTGCGGTCGATCCGGCATGCTGCAACGTCGAGTGGGATCAGACCTGCGCGGACGCCGCGAGCGTGATCTGCGTCGGCGGCCCGAACCCGCCGGCGGTCGTGATCAACGAGGTGCGTCTCGACCAGACCGGGGCCGACAACGACGAGTACTTCGAACTGCGGGGCGATGCGGGCGTCAGCCTCACCGGCCTCACCTACATCGTGCTCGGCGACGGCAACGCCGCGCAGGCCAGCGGCGTGGTCGAGGTCGCGGTGAGCCTGCTCGGACAGGCGATGCCGAAGTCCGGCTTCTTCCTCGCGGCGGAGTCGACCTTCACCCTTGCGACCCCGAACTTCGTCACGACCCTCGACTTCGAGAACGGCGACACCGTCACCCACATGCTGGTGTGGAACTTCACCGGCGCCGTGGGCGACGACCTCGATCCCAACGACGACGGCGTGCTCGATGTGACGCCGTGGGACGAGATCGTCGACTCGATCGCCCTGGTCATCTCGACCGACGTGCCGCCGCCTCCGGGTGCCGACTGGTTCTACGGCGGCACCACGGTCGGCCCCGACGGAGCCTTCGTGCCCGGCCACGCCTACCGCTGCGATGACACGGGACCGTGGACGGTCGGTCCGTTCGACGTGGTGGCCGGCGTCGACACCCCGGGAGCTCCCAACACCGCCTGCGAGGGCACGCCCTGCACCGGCGACCTCAACGACGACGGCGTCGTCAACGGAGCCGACCTCGCCATCCTGCTCGGCGAGTGGGGCAAGTGCCCGGGCTGCGTGGCGGACCTCAACGACGACGGCGTGGTGAATGGCGCCGACCTCGCCATCCTCCTCGGCGCGTGGGGCGAGTGCCTCTGAGTCCCCGCCGCCGATCCTGAACCGCTCGATCTCCGCCCCGGGAAGGGTTCGCCCTCCCCGGGGCGGTTTCTTCGCCGGCGGCCACCTCCGTTGGCGATCCGGGGATTGACCCGCCCGAGCGTCTCGATACACTCGCCGCTTCCGCCGAAACCGGCGGACTCCTCTCGTCACCCACGCGACTCGCGAGTCAGCCCATGCCGAAGCTCAAGTCCCACAAGGGTCTGCTCAAGCGGATCAAGATCACCAAGACCGGCAAGGTCCGCTTCGGCCGCCCTGGCAGTCGGCACCTCAAGAGCAACAAGACCGGCGAGAAGATCCGCAGCTTCCGCAAGCGAAGCTACATGCGATCGGGCGATCTGAAGCGTCTCGAGATGCTTCTGCACCGTCCACTCCGCAGCCAGGAGCAGGCGATCGCCGACCGCGTGGCCCGCGAGGCCGCGGCCGCCGCGATCGCCGAAGGCACCGCCTGATCGCGTCGTCGTTCCGTTCCGCATTCCATTCGTCGTCCGCACCCGTCCGCCGGGACTGAAGCGCCGCGAGGCCCCCGTCGGATTCAGGAGTTCTCGTCATGCCACGTGTTCGCAAGGGCGCCGCTCGCACTCAGGCTCGCCGCAAGATGCTCCGGGAGGCCCGGGGCTACTACGGAACCAAGCACCGTCTGAAGCAGCAGGCGAAGGTCGCCCTGCTCCGCGCCGGCCGGTTCGCCCACCGCGACCGCCGCGCCCGCAAGCGCGACTACCGCAGCCTCTGGATCACCCGCATCACCGCGGCGTGCCGGATGCGCGGCACCCGCTACAGCCTCTTCATCAATGGCCTGCAGCTCGCGGGCGTCCTCCTCAACCGCAAGATGCTCTCGCAGCTCGCGATCGAGGATCCGAAGACCTTCGACGCGCTCGTGGAGACCGCGAAGGCTTCCGCCACCGCGGCCCCGGCCGCGGCCTGACACCTTCCGAGAGACCATCGAAGCGCCGCCGCCTGCAAGGGCGGCGGTGTTCGTTTCGGGTGGTCGTTGGCCTCGCGAACGACGGACCGATCCGGCGACTCGTCCCGGCGCGCGAGAACGCCAGCCGCTCGTTCGATCGCCACGTGGCGTGAACCGCTCACCCCCTCTTTGGAACGTCGTCTTGGATCGCCGGCGACCGGCGCGATCGCTCAGGCGGTCTCGCGCCCGCCCTGCTCGGAGGGACCGGGCATGCGTCCGATCTCGCCGCGGAAGGCCGCGGCCCGCTCGTTCTCCCGACGGATCGCGTCGTAGACCTCCTTGCGATGCACCGGGACTTCGGCGGGCGCCTTGAAGCCCAGCCGCACCCGATCGCCACGAATGTCGACGATCGTCACCTCGATCTCGTCGCCGATCATCACGGTCTGGTCCCGCTGGCGGGAGAGGACGAGCATGGGCGGGCGGTCTCCTGCGTGGACGATCGGCTCGAGCGAGTCGACGTGGGTCGGACGGTCAGGCGATGCCGGCGAGCGCCGGAGCATCGACGTGGGCAAGATCGTGTCGAAGCCCCCAAGGGCTCTCGCCGGTCGAAACGAGTTGGAGGCCCCGACGCGAGGACGCATCGATCACGAGCGGCGCGCGGAGGTTCGCGGTGATCCGCTCCCCGTGACGGCTCACCAGCGCGAGCACCACCGCATCCTCGGAGCGACGCAGCCCAAGCCGCGTGAGGTCCTCTGGACGCAGATCGACCGAGTAGTCGGCCACCCAGAGCCCCGGATCGGTGGCGAGGAAGCACACCGCCGGATCCTCGACCGACTGCAGCCACCAGAAGATCTCCCGCCGGTCTGCCCACAGCATGGCGAAGCGGCGAAGCCCGCCGAATCCGGGGAGCCCCGCCGCGAAGGTCACGATCCGCGACTCGTCGACCTCGACGCTTCCAAAGCGAACCGTGTGCAACCTCATGCCAGACTCCGGGCGGCCGATCGACCGCGTTGGGGTTCCCTCGAGGCGAGGGCGGGAGCAACCTCCCGACGCTCTTCGATCGGACCGAACCCCGCCTCGACCTTGAATCCCGCCGCAAGAGCCTGCTCGGTCGCGTCGGATCCCGCCGTGTCTCGCGCTCTGGACCCGCCTTGGCACGAGGTCCGTCCGAGGCTTGAACCCGAGCCAAGGCCGGGAGCCAAGGAGACGCAAAGCGCGGCGGACTCCCGAACAGCAAGCGACCTCTCGCGGCGACATGCTGCAGACGCACCCCCGGTTCCGCGGTTCCACCGTTCCTTGGCTCGCTCCACGGCTCGGGCTCCCTCGGGGTCTCCATGCCGTGGAAGTGATCGCCGTCCTTCCCGGCACGACGAGGCGTCGAAGGTTCGACGCGTGCCAAGACGCGCGGATGCCGAGACGCCGAGGCGCCGAAGTTCGAGCGAACCACCCGGACCTCCGGCCTCGCACGGCCGCCGGCGCGCCCCACCAACGCTCGTACGATCCTCCGATGCCTCGCGACGCCGCGTCTCGACCTTCCGCCGCCGACGAGACGCCGCCGGAGCGTGCGACCGACCGGTCGAGGTCAGGCGGGTTCCTCCCGACGGTGACGGTCGTCGCGGGTTTCCTCGCCTTCGCCGGATTCCTCGCCTCGCGAACCGGTCCCGACACCGCCTTCGCGGTCGTCGAACCGATCGCGGCGTTGCTCTTCGGCGTGCTTCCGGCGCTCCTCTGGCTTGCCATGGCGGCGGGTCTCGCCGTGCCGCTGTCGCGACTCCTCCCGTGCTGGCTGCAGGGCACCGAACGAGCATTGGCGTCCCTCGCGCTGGGCGTGGCAGCCGCCATGTGGATCGATGCCGTGCTCGGACGCCTCGGCCTGCTGACCCTCGGAAGCGGCGGCGTCGCCTGGGCGCTCGTCGCCCTCGGCGCCGCGATGCTCCTGCCGACGCTTCGACGCGTCACGCTCCGCATGCCGCGACTCGAGTGGCGAGATCTGGCGTTCGCGCCATCGCTCTCGACCCTCGCGATCGCGGCAATCGCGGCGCCGGGCTGGCTGTGGTCGAGCGAGTTCGGCGGCTACGACGCGCTCTCCTACCACCTGCAGCTCCCGAAGGAGTGGCTGGCGCTCGGCGCGATCGAGCCGCTCGCCTACAACGTCTACAGCCACCTGCCGAGCCATGTGGAGGCCTCGACGCTTCATCTGATGGCGATGCTCCGCGATCCGCTCGACGCGGCGATCCCGGCGCAATGCCTGCAGGCGCTCTTCGCGGCCGCGACCGCAGCGCTGTTGGCGACCACCGGCCGACGACTGGCCGGCGGCGGGACCCTCACGGGCTTCGTCGCGGCGGGGGTCTTCCTCGGCACGCCGTGGATCGTCGTGACCGGCTCGCTCGCCTATCAGGAGACGACCGTCTGCCTCATGCTCGCCGCGGGGCTTGCGATCGTCCTGCGCCATCGCTTCGAAGGCGACGGCGACGACGACGCCTGGCCTTCGGCGGCGTCGATCGCGGTGGCGCTCGTCGCCGGCGGCGCGGTCGGCGCCAAGGCGACCGCCATCGGATTCGTCGCCCTGCCGCTCGGACTGCTGCTGCTCGCTTCGATGCCGCCGCGTCGCTGGCTCCCGGCGACGCTTCTTGGCTGCGGGGTCGGAATCCTCACGCTCGCGCCGTGGCTCTGGCACAACACGATCGAGACGGGACAACCGTTCTTTCCGCTGCTCGCGAAGCTCCTCGGCAGCGGCGCGTGGACCGACG
>JBMTTG010000044.1:0-15092 GCA_049449095.1 Phycisphaerales bacterium
GCGAGATCGAGAGTTGCCCTCGACCGTGGCGTCGGTCATGCTCCGCGATCCTCTTCCCATCGGAGGGAAGGCCTCGGGTTCCGCGGTCGGGATCCAAGTCGATCGCCCGCGACGCGCGACCGCAGGATCTTCCGCACCGGAGTCCGGTTTCCGGGCAGCGCAGGCGATCGTGATCCTTCACACCCTCGAGGAACGCCTTCGATGACCTCGTCTCCTCCATCCTCCGATTCGATCCGAGCCCTCCACGGCACGCTCGCCGTCGCGGTGCCGCGGCACCTCACCGAGCGATCCGTGCCCGGGCTCGAGGCGAGGATCGTCTGGGACCACACGATCGAAGCGGTCCTCGACTTCGCCGCCTGCGACTTCGTCTCGAGCGCGGGCATCCGATTCGTGCTCTCGGTGCACCAGCGGATGCTCGCGGCCGGCGGTCGCGTGCGAGTGACGAATCTCCACGGCGACGTGGCGGGCGTCTTCGAGGTGACGGGACTCGCGCAGATTCTGCATCTTGAACATGTCGACGCCGAGCCGAGACCGCCCCGCGAGATCTCGATCGACGGAATCAAGCCCTTCTCGGCGGGCGTGTGCGGCGAGTGCTTCCGCATCGGCCCCGAGAAGATCGTGAAGCTCTACCGGGACGGCGTGTCGCCGGCGGTGGCCGAGCAGGAGAAGCGACTGGCGCGCCAGGCGTTCATCATGGGCATCCCGACGGCGATCTCCTTCGACATGGTCTCCTGCCGGGGCCGGGTCGGCGTCGAGTACGAGATGCTCGAGGCGGAACTCTTCAGCGATGTGATCCGTCGGGACCCCGACGACGTCGAGCGATACGCGGAGATGCTGGCGGAGGTCATGGGCAAGGTCCACGCGGCCGGGGACGATCTCGGCGATCTGCCGGTGCTTCGAGACCGCATCCGCGACAACATCGAGAGCGTGCGCGGCGAGCTTCCGGATGCGGACGTCGATCTGCTGCAGGCGCGGCTCGCGGCGGTGCCCGGCGAGGAGTGCTGCGTGCACTTCGATCTGCACTCGAGCAACATCATGCTGCGTCGAGGCCGGCCGATCATCGTCGACATGGGCGATCTCTCGAGAGGCAGCCCGTGGTTCGACGTCGCGGTGGTCTTCATGATCTACGGCGTGCCGGAACTGGGCCTGTGCGAGCTGGCCACGGGGATTCCGACCGCGCACGGACTCCGCCTCTGGGAGGCCTTCAAGCGGCGGTATCTCGCCGATCGGCCCGAGCGCGATCGCGAGTACCTCGAGCAGCATGGGCACTTTCTCGCGGCGCTTCGATTGCTGTGCGCGTTCGAGATCGCCCCGACGCGCAAGCAGGACTTCATCGCGATGATCCGAGACGTCCTGCTGCCCCGGATGAAGTCCCCGCCGCGACTGGGGTGAGGCCGCGTGACGGAAACGGCGCGGGCGCCGTGTCATCGATGACACCGAGGTCGTTGCGGACCCGGCGGCGATCGGCACTCGATGTTCGGATTCCGCGGGCCTTTGCTGTTCAAGCCAAACACCCGTGCTACGTTTCGCCGGATGGACGTGTCCGGGTCGCGGCGCTTCGCCGGGCTCGCGTTCGACGTCCGCGATGGTGAGCTTCACCCGAGAGAGGACCCAATGAGACTCCTGCCCGCCGCCGCCGCTTTGATCGCGACCATGCCGCTTCTGCCCTGCGCCCCGACTTCGGGACAGACGCTGCCTCCGCCGAACCCCTTCATGGGACCCCGGGGAACCTCCACGATGCACGCGGATGCAGCGTCCTCGGGCGTGACCTCGAACTGTGGTCCGGGAACCGGATCGGTCACGATCCTCACGAAGAGCTACCAAGCGGTGTTCCCGTCGATCCTCATGTCGAGCGACGGTCTGCTGGTCTGCGTGGCGACGAAGTTCTCGAACCAGTCGCCTGCGGTCTACCTGCTCGATCCCACGACGCTCGAGACGCTCGCGGAGATGAACCTCCCCGGCTCGTCCACGACCGATCTCGCCGGCGGCATCTATTCCTATCTCGATGCGCAGGATCGGCTCGTTCTGGTCGATGCCGACGGAACCCTGCTTCGAATCGCCCACGAGCAGCAGGCCGACGGCACCTGGACCCTGCCGGTGGTGGAGTCGGTGGCGATCGGCTACCCGGACGTCGTCGGAATCGTGCCCGACTATCAGGGCAACGTCTGGTTCGCGACCTTCGAAGGCACCGCCGCCGGCGCGGGGGCGGTGGTCGGATACCACGCACCGTCTTCCGGCGAGACCTTCTCGTTCACCTTGCCCGCCGGCGAGATGATCGCCAACAGCATCTCGTCCTCGCCGCTGGGCGTGGCGATCGCCTCGACGGCCGCGGTCTATCTGTTTCGCGCCGGCGATGGTGGCGTGGAGCAGGTGTGGAGGTTCGAGTACGACCGTGGTCCAGCCCGCAAGCCCGGTCAACTGAGTTGGGGGACCGGCTCGACGCCGGCCTTCTTCGGCGCCGAGACGGGCTTCGAGTACCTCACCATCACCGACAACGCTTCGCCGCAGGAGAACATGCTGGTGCTCGATGCGGCGGACGGCACGCTGGTCGGTTCGGCGCCGTTTCTGACCTCCGGAGTCAACAGCGGCTCGGAGAACGCGACGCTGGCGGTCGGCAACAGCCTCTTTCTCACCAGCACCTACGGGTACCAGTACCCGCCGGGGGCCGCGAACGGCCCAAGCGTTCCGGCGTCTGCGCCGTTCGCCGGCGGCATGCAGCGGGTGGATGTGCTGCCGAAGGGGGCGGGACTCGAGATCGTCTGGCAGAACCAGGAACTCGCCTCGGCGGCCCTGCCGAGAATGTCGGTTCGAGATGGGCTGATCTACACCGTCACCCTCGACGATGCCGGGATCTACGCCTTCGTCGCGATCGATGCCGCGTCCGGCGTGGTGCTGTCCAGCACCGACATCGGTTCGGGCACCAGCAACAACACCCTGCAGATGGTCGGCACGCTCGGGCCCAGCGGGGTGCTCTATCAGGGACGGGAACGGGGCCTGCTGAGCGTGACCGCGGACACGCCGCCCTCGTGCGAGCCCACATGCGTCGACGCGGACTTCATTGCGGATGGCCACATCGACGGCGCCGATCTGGCGCTGGTGCTGGAGCAGTGGGGCCCGGCCACCGCGAAGACCGTGGCGGATCTCGACGGTGACGGCTTCGTGGGACCGTCCGACCTCGGCATCGTGTTGTCGTTCTGGGGCACCTGCGAGTAGGAGCGAACTCCTCGAAGAGACCGCCGGTGTTGGGCTGAAGGCGGCGCCCAGCGTTCACGTTCGCCACCCGACCGGGCAGGTGCGACTCGCGATGTTCATCGGGATCGACGGGGTCGGCTTGGAAAGCGGTTGGCGACGGGTGGCGCCGAACAAGCAGGAGCACTTCGTTCGTCAACCGCTCGACGGCAAGGCGTGGATGACCACGCACGTTCGTCGCACGCCCCTCGACGGGGTGCTGGCGCAGTGGAACTCGTCGGCACCTGGGAGATGACGACGCCGGAAGGCTCGAAGGCGGTGGCGATCAACACCGCGGGTCTCGACGGCCATGGGGTGATGACCAACGAGCAGTCGGAGGCCGCGGACGGCACCCGCACGGACCATCCACGATCCAGCGCATGATGTGATGGGACGCTCCGGCGCCGCGGCTCAGCCGGGGCGATGCGCCAGCGGCCAACGGATGGTGACCTTGCTGCCGTTCGGCGGGCAGGCCAGTTGCACGCGGTAGCAGACGAGATCCTCGACCGCGACGCCGAGGCGCCGACACGCCATCTCGATGAGGCCGGCGTGGCGGCGTGCAAGGTCGGAATCGAGGCCGTCGCCCGCGAACGGCTTCTCGACCATTTCGAGATCGGCCGGCAGCGGAAGACGCGCACGGTTGTGGCGGTCAAACTGCCTCGGGTTACTGTCCCGAGCCGGGTAGAGGTGCGCCGTCGGCGGACCGCCACGGCGCACGTTGCGATGGATCCAGACCTCGTAGCGCAGTTGCCGAATCGGCAACAGGATCGGCAACGCGGCCTCCGCGTAGTCGTCTTCGAGATCCGAGTCCATGAGACCGACCATGGCCACCGTCTCGAGAAACGCCGTGATCGCCCCGTGATCCCGATCGGAAGACGGATCGGTCATCAGATAGTTGAAGCCGCGTACAGACGCCGCGTGCTCTCGTGTCAGGTGTAGTTCGTCGAGTCCTTCCGACATCGACTGCTGCAGCGCCTCTTCGCCGGCGCCGAACGAGTGGTAGATCTCCACCGGCGGCCCCGGCCTCAGTCGCCGCACTCCGGCGAGGATCTGGGTTCCCGCAATGTCGACGTGCAAGGCGTCCGACGAAGGGACGGCGATCTGTGCAGCGATCAGCATCGACGCCTCCGCGCCGATGAGGAGTTGATCGCTTTCGAACCGGCTGCGAAACCCCTGCAGCAGACGACGGCGAAGCTCGCCATCGTCGACGTTGTCGCCCACGAGCGCCGCCATGCGGCCGCGAGTCAGACCGAATCGCTCGAGCACGCCGTTGAGGTGCTCGTCGGCGGCCTCGAGTTCCGATTGCAGCGACTCGGGCGAACCGCTCGCTCGACACTGGATCACCACCGACTCGCGAGCCTTGGTGCCGGGCAGCAACGCCACCAGGCTTGGGAGCGTCTCGGCCTGGAGCAGGCGGATGAGGTTGTAGGCCGTCCCCCGTCCGATCTCGAAGCGATCCGCGATCGCCCGAACCGTGGGTTCTCGCTTCAGGACCGCCCGAACGGCCTCATCCAGGGCCGACCGCCAGCGTCGCACGGCGGACTCGACGAGCGGCAGCGCCTCCGAGGCCGGTCGGGGCAGGTCCGATGGAAACGGGGGCGTCGTCACAGGAGATCCAAGGTAGCGGAAGGCCGATCGGCAGGTGCGTGGAGACGAGCGAGGGGTGTCATCGATGACGCCAACGGCCCCTGACGGCGTCTGATCGGGCCTCAGACCGTTCCGGGGAATCGGATGGTCCGGCCTCGGGCGCCGCCGGCATCGCCCTTCCGCGGGCGATCCGAACCACTGGCGTCCCGAGGTCCGAGGTCCGCGGCGGGGGATGCCTCGGGACAGGCGATTCGAGAATTCTTCGAGATCTTGTCATCGGTGACATCGAGGTCCGCAGTTGGGCACCTACTTTGGGCGGTCTACCGGCTTCCGCGGTTGGAAGGCGGTTCCCCGTACTCTTGAGAGGAGAGATGTGATGAAGACAGGATTGATCGGCGTACTCGCGATGGCGACCGCCACCGGCGTCGCCTCGGCCGACATCGTCTACAGCGGCGTGCTCAATCAGACCGCCGATTCCGTCACCGGCCCGCTGACCATCGACATCATGGGTCAGCAGTGGGGATTCGGCCACGAGTCCGGCGGGCCGCTCGACTACAGCTTCGTCTCGGCCAACAACAGCGGGTCCGGGATCTTCGTCCAGTTGGGCAATCTGCTCGTCGCCCGAAACTTCGCGTCCGGCGACACGATCGGCACGCTCACCGAGGTGCTGAACATGTTCCCGACCGGCGGGGGCAGCAACGCCGACATCACGCTGTACAACTACGCCGCCGATCCGGGCGGTGCAGGCAACTTCCCCTCCAGCGGCACCGGCTTCGTCGGGTTCGGATTCGGCGGTGGCGTGAACTTCAACTACGGTTGGATGCGCTTCACGCTCGACGGCCCGACCCGTCGGGTCACGTTGGTCGACTGGGCGTACGAGAGCGTGGTCAACCAGTCCATCCAGGTCGGAACGGTTCCGGCGCCCGGGGTCCTGGCGGTCATGGCGGTGGCCGGGCTCGCCGGTCGACGTCGACGCGCCTGAGCAACGGCGACTCGAACCGTCTCTTCGCGAGAACGCACGCCCCGTCCGGTGCTCCGGGCGGGGCGTTGTCTTTCCCGGCGGGTCGAGAAGCCCGGGGCGGTCTGCGAGAGTCAGGCGGACTTCATTCCCGTCACGCCCGCGGCGCCGAGCGGGTCGGCACCAGCGCCTCGAATCGCGTCGAACCAAGGGACTCGCGCCGAGCGATCATCGATCGCGCCTCGAGATCCGCCACCGCCGCGCGGACCTCGCCGACCTCGCCGCCGCAGGCTGCGGCGAGCGCCGCCTCGCTCTCGCCGGCGCCCTCATCGAACCAAAGCGACGCGAGGACCGAGGCGCGAAGGTCGCCGTTGAACTGCTCACGAATCGCGAAGTCGGGATGGCGATCCATGATCCATCGCCGCGCGCGAAGCACCTTGGGGCGGGGCGGCTCGTCATCGATGTAGAGCCGCCAGCGGCGACCGATTAGACCGGTTCGGCGGCGGAACTCCTCGACGAGGGCAGGTCGCTCCCGCACGACTCGGAAGGGTGATCGCGGCTCGGCGGACGGTGGCAGCCTGACCGCCACCGCATCGAACCGGCATGGCGTCTGCCCCCACTCCGCCGTGTCGAGCATCGCCCCGAGCAATGGCTGCAAGTCCAGAGCAAGTTCGTCCGCGACCACGCGGCTCAGTCGGCCGAGCGCGACGACTGCGCCAAACTCCTGAAGCCACGACGCGGTCGTGTTGAAGAGCCGCGGCATCTCCACCGACCATGCGACCGATCGAATCAGGAGCCGCTCCAGATCGACGGGCGGCTGCACTCCCTCCGGCGGCGGTGGACCTCCGTACGCCACGCCCGCATCGCGCCACTCCGCCACGATCGCATCGAGTTGTGCTTCGATCCATGGGTCGCTTGACGCGTCGTCCATCAGCCGTCTCCCAGACCAGACCGCAGCCTTGCGAGCGCCTGCTCGACAACCTCTGGATTGGCGCCCTGCCGCAGCAACTCCGGCAGCGCAGCCTCGATCTGCAACCGTTCGGTGTCCGTCGGCGACATCGCCTCGAGATCACGGAGATCACGCTCGCGCCCTGCGATGACCTTCAGCGAGATCAGATCGATCCGTCCGATCGCCTTCACACGAAGCGGGCCGAACGCTCCGACATCCACGCATCGATTACGCCATCCCGGCAGCATCATGTGCCGCATCGTGAGCGGCGTCGCGTCGAACCAGCCCGGGCTGATGCCGAGGGCCTCCGCGACCGCCGGCGCGTGATAGCAGCAGAGGTCGAGGATCTCAGGGGGCTCGCAGTCGAGTACGTCGAGATCGACCGTGGCGCGATTCTCGGGAAGGAGGTTCGTCATCATGCCGGCCCCACCGCCGATGATCGTCATCTCGGCGGATGATCCGGGCGGCAACTTCGCCGCGAGCGCCTCGATGGCGCCGCGAAGCCGTGAGAGGTCGAGCGACGGGCCACGCATGGCGGGGAGACTACCGCCGTCCGATTCGCTTCCGCCGGATGCGGAGGAAGTTCCGGCAGGGTCGCCGCGGGATGGTCCTACCGCGACCGCCTGTTCATCGACATCGCCTCGCGATCGGACACGCTTGCAGATCACCCATGAACTGGTGATTTGCAAGGGTGGGCGACGGCGAGTCGGATTGCTGCGAGCTCTAGGCCCTTGCCGATCCCTGCACCGCCGTCACGATCGTGCGGCTGCGTTGAGCCGAGGAGGGCTATCCCCCCCGCTTCACCCCGCAGACCCGGGACGATCGAATCCGCCCGCCGGCATCTTGAATCGCAAGCCCTCCGCCCGGTACCGTCGGGAGTCGCGCACGGCCGCCACTCCGTCGTCATGGCACTTCAGGAGAGCCGAGTCATGGGATGCCACCGTCACGTCTTCGCTGCCGCTGCGTTGGCGGCGAGTTCCTTCTCGATCAGCGTTCTTGCCGGCGGTCGAGAGGCATGCCCCGGCGACCTCGACGGCTCCGGCGCCGTCGACGGCACGGACCTCGCGATCCTCCTTGGCGAGTGGGGACCGTGTCCCGCGAAGGGTCCCTGCCCCGCCGATCTGACCGGCGACGGCGAAGTCGATGGCGCAGACCTCTCGATCCTGCTCGCCGCGTGGGGCACGTGCCCGAGCGGTTGCGACGGCGCGTTCACTTGGGACGGCGAACTCGGCGTGCCGGGCGTCAATCAGGTGGTGCGGGCATTCGAGGTCATCGACCTCGGCGACGGCCCGAGGCTCTTTGCCGGCGGCGGATTCACCGCCTCGGGCGGCACGCCAGTCGGCCGCATCGCGCAGTGGGACGGCAGCGCGTGGTCCGAGGTCGGCGGCGGCGTCAACAACGCCGTGCGGTGCTTCGGCAGCTTCGACAACGGCACGGGTCTCGAGCTCTATGTCGGCGGCTCCTTCACCGCCGCTGGCGGCGTCGAGATGAACCGGATCGCCCGCTGGGATGGCAACGCCTGGTCGCCGCTTGGAAGCGGCTTCGTGGGGAGCTTTGTGCAGGTGAACGCGCTTCGCGTCTTCGACGACGGCGCCGGCCCGGCGCTCTACGCCGGCGGCAGCTTCTCGACCGCGGGCGGAGAGGCCGCACCTTCGATCGCGAAGTGGGATGGCTCCATGTGGAGCGGCATCGGCGGGACCGACGGCATCGTGAACGCGCTGGCGGTCTTCGACGACGGCACCGGGCCCGCGCTCTACGCCGGCGGGTTCTTCTTCAACGCCGGCGGCGCTCCCGCCTCGCGCATTGCCAAGTGGGATGGAACCACGTGGTCCCCACTCGGTGAAGGCGTCGGCGGCGCGGGCAGTGCGACGGTCAACGCGCTCGCGGTCTTCGACGATGGAAGCGGCCCGGCGCTCTTCGCCGGCGGCACCTTCACGACTGCTGGCGGCGCGGCGGCGAATCGAATCGCAAAGTGGGACGGCACCGCGTGGTCGACGCTGGCAGGCGGCGTCGATGGCACGGTCACGTCGCTCTCGGTCTTCGACGACGGCACCGGGCCCGCGCTCTACGCCGGCGGCTCGTTCACGAACGCCGACGGGCTGCCCGCGAGCCGCATCGCGCGGTGGGACGGCACGACCTGGTCGGCGCTTGGCGAGGGCATCGGCGCCACCTTTGCCGGTCCGCGGGTCGACGCGCTGGCGGTCATCGGCGACGGCGACTCGGCCTCGCTCGTCGCGGGCGGCCTCTTCGATCTCGCCGGCGGTGCGAGCGTCGGCAACGTCGCGACGTGGGGATGCGTCGAGCCGTAGCGGCACAACGCCACGAACGACTGGCAGCGCGACTCTGGCGAGCGTTCGCGGGGGCCGACGGCTTCGGTGCGCTCCCCTCCTGCTTCGGTTCGATGGTGACGCTCACGCGTCGGCATGGTCACTGCACACCACCTCTGGTGCATTGAACTACCCTCTGGCCCTTCACCCGCCGCCCCGACCGAGGAGCACCCCATGCCCTGTCTCATCGCGCTCGCTGGCCTCTTCTTCCCGCGGCTCGTCCTCGCGGTCCTCTTTCTCTTCACGGGATACCTCGGCGCGGCGTATCAGACCGTGCTGTGGCCGGTGCTCGGGTTCATTCTCATGCCGTTCACGACGCTCGCCTACGCGGTCGCGATGAACTCGATGGGTGGGATGAGCGGCGGCGGCGTGGTGCTGGTGGTGATCGGCGTGCTGCTCGATCTCGGAAGCTCCGGTGGCGCGGCCGCCGCGAAGCGGTCGTAGATCCGAGCGATCTGCCGCACTCGTCGAATCGTCCGTGGATCGCTAGAGCAGCCCGGATCGGGGCGCCGACCTGACGGCCCGCGCGGTCGCCAACGTCTTGCGGGATCGCGCCGCGCGATCGATCGACTTCGGCGCCGACTCCTGAATCCGACCATGGCGAGCGCCGAACGATGCGGCGACATCCAACCTCTGGCACGGCATGCAGGGACCTGAACACCCGCCGATTCGGCGGTTGGCGCGATCGTGCCGTCTTCCCCACGCCTCGAACAGGAGTACCCGATGCGAATCCGAATCCTCGATGGCCCCATCAAGACGACCGAAGCGCAGCGTGACTACATCGAGCGGAAGATCGGCAACGCCGCGTCTCGGCTCGCCGAGCTCGACTTCATGGTCGATGTGCGCCTGAACGACCTGAACGGGCCGCGTGGCGGCGTCGACAAGAGCGTCTCGATCGTGCTGACGCCGCCCGGACTGCCGGGCATCCGGGTCGAGGAGAAGGCGATCGAGTACTACGCGGCGATCGACGCGGCCGCCTCGACGCTCAAGCACACGATCTCCCGCGAACTCGAGAAGACCAAGACGAACGGCCCGCGTTGAAGGTCGCGAGACAGGGCGACGGTCGAGCCCGCATCTCGGGGTTCGCGCCTTCGCCGACAGACCACGATCGATCGTGAAGGTCTCTTCACTCGCCGCGGGCTGCGCGTCGGCGATCACGTGCCCGCAAGGAACGCCCTGCCCCGCTCGTCCGCGGCGACGATCGCGCGTTCGACCATCGCGGCGGTGACCGGGAAGGGCTCGTTGTGGGTCACCTCGCCTGGCGCCGTCGCTCGCGCGGCGATCTTCGCAAGCATCTCCTTCGAGAGGTCGCCGCATCCGATCTCGGCGAGCGTGACCGGCAGCCCCACCGAGACGCAGAAGCCGAGGACCTCGTCGATCATCGCGCCCGGAGACTCCTCGAGCATCAGGAGCGCGAGCGTGCCGAACGCGACCTTCTCGCCGTGCATGAACTCGTGGGCGCCGGGAGCCGCAGTGAGCCCGTTGTGCACACCATGCGCCGCCGCGAGCCCCGCCGACTCGAAGCCGAGGCCCGAGAGCAGCGTGTTCGCCTCGATGATGTGCTCGAGCGCCGGCGTCAACCGACCGGCCTTCGCGTCGGCCAGCGCCGCAACGCCGTCCTCGAGGAGGGTGCGGTAGCAGAGCTCCGCCATCGCGACCGCCGCCCGCGTGGCCGATCCGCCGCGGAAGTGCGGCTTGCCCGCCCGCACACACGCTCGCGCCTCGAACATGGTGCTGAGCGCATCGCCCATGCCCGCCACCAGCGTGCGCGGCGGGCTCTGCATGATCACCCGCGAGTCGACCAGCACGAGATCGGGATTCCGCGGCAGCAGGTGCGCCCGCAGGAAGTGTCCCTCCTCGTCGTAGATCGCCGACACCGCGCTGCAGGGCGCGTCGGTCGAGGCGATCGTCGGGCAGCTGATGAAGGGAACCTCGAGTTCGCCCGCCGCGGCCCGCGCCGCGTCGAGCACCTTGCCGCCGCCGGCGCCGATCACGAGCGCGGCGCGACACTCGCGCGCCGCGTGCACGATCCGGGCGATCTCGGCGTCGGTGCACTCGCCGGCGAAGCCGTGCACCTGAAAGGGAATCGCCGCGTCGCCGAGCGTCGCCTTCCAGACCGGTTCGAGCCGTTTCCGGGGCGACGGGCTGGTGACGACCAGGGCCGGACCCGAAAGACCGAGCCCGACGATCTCGGCACCGAGGCGTTGCGTGGCGTCGGGGCCTTGGGTGTAGCGAAGCGGAGCGCAGAAGACGGCGTGCATGGAAACGAGACTACCAACCGCGGCGTCGGCGATCGCGGCGGGCTGGACCGCACCGCGTTCCCGGCGCCTCCCCCGTCAGTTCCGTTGAGGACCGGCACGGCAGCCTGCCCCCTTGGCCGACCCGATGCGCAGGAGAGGCGACCACGCGACGAAGTCTGCGTGAACGTTCGCTTGGAGGGGCTCCGGGGGTGCTCGACCCGTGGCTCGTGCCGGCCCCGGTCTTCACGCAACTTCCAGTGGGACCACGGCGGTTCGTCCGCGGCCGCTGCGTTCGGCACCGCTTCCGTCGAACCGCATCGAGGCCGATTCGATCGCCCGACGCGGTACCCTCGCCGCTCCAGACGGATGCCCGAGGCAAGGCCGTCCGGCCGATCGATCGCCGTCGAAGCCGCGACCTCGTCTCCGCGGCGAACCAGGTGCAGGACTGATGGCCGCTGGCGGCGCCGACTCTCCAGACAACCTCGAATCCATCCCCGGAAGGGTGTCGCTGCGCGGCCTGCCGCGGCTCATCCATCCGCTCGACGGGTGTGGATTCCGGCAGTACTGGCGGCACTACATCGACAACTGGCCGTACGACCTGCGGTCGCTCCACACGCGGCTGTTCGCCACCGCCGTCGTGACGCTGCGGCTCGCCCCGGTGTTCCTCGAGCACCGCGCCCACCGAGCGGCGATCGAGGCGCAGACGCTCGAGCACGGCCCGGTGTTCGTGGTCGGCCACTGGCGCAGCGGGACGACCCACCTGCACAACATCCTGAGCCGGGACCCGCAGTTCGCCTGGATGAGCTTCGACGAGGCGGTCCTTCCGCTCGACTGCCTCTCGAGGATGCGACTCGGGCGCACGGTGATGAACTGGTTCCTGCCGAAGACCCGAGGCATGGACAACGTCGCCATCGACGCCGATTCGCCGCAGGAGGAGGAGTTCGCGCTCGGAGCGTTGGGCGACCGATGCTTCCTCAAGTGCTTCTACTTCCCGCGAGAGCTCGACCGGCACTTCAGGCAGTCGGTGCTGCTGGAAGGACTCGACCCGCCCGGGCGCGAGCGCCTGGCGAACGCCTATCGCTTCATCGCCCGCAAGATGGCGTACGCCCACGGGGGCAAGACGGTGCTCTTCAAGAATCCCGCGAACACCGCGCGGATGTCCTTCCTGAAGGAGGTCTTTCCCCGCGCGAAGTTCGTGCACATCGTCCGCGACCCCTACTCGGTCCACCCGTCGATGATGAGGCTGTGGTCGAACCTGCTGAACGAGTTCTCATGGCAGCGCGTGCGCGAGATCGACTTCTCCGAGGCGACCTTCTCGATCTACGAGCGGACCATGCGGGCACACCTCGAGGATCGCCGGAGGATTCCGGAGTCGGACCTTCACGAGGTGCGGTTCGAGCAACTGGAGACGGATCCGAAGGGCGCGGTACGGGGAATCTACGAGGCGCTCGGGATCCCGAGCAGTCCCGAAGCGATGCGGAGGATCGACGCCTACGTCGACGAGCAGGCCGCATACCAGCGGAGCGAGCATGCCCCGAACTCGGCGATGCGGAGCCTCATCGCCGAGCGTTGGCGTTTCGCGTTCGAGCACTGGGGATACCCGATCTGAACCGTCGGGAGGATGACTCTCGGCGCCGTTCGGACGCGGTCGAGCCTCGCGTTCGCTTCACTCGCGTGACGGCGTCCTGAGCGCCGGCGAGCGAGCGGCGAGGTCCGCGAACGCGATGGAACCGAGATCGCCGCGGCCGGGGCGGCGACCGGCCGCCTCACGTGCGAGGACGCAGATCGATGGCGCCGATGCCCGGAAAACTGAGGAACTCCGCGGGCCCGACGCCACGGCGTCGAGCCGCCTGCTCGAGAGCGTCCATCTGCGCATCGCTGGGATCGCCGACGACGCAGGCGTCTGGATTGCGATCCGCCGCGGCGAGGATGACCTCGGCGAGGCAGGTGAAGTTGACCTCGGGGTCGAGTTGCTCCGCCGTGAAGAGCCCCATGTCGAACGGGCAGTGGAGACCCGGAATCCGCGTCAGGCACTTGACGACCCGCAGATCCGGCCTGACGGAGAGCACGGAACGATCGACGTTCTCCGGTTGGGCATCGTCGAGGATCACGGTGTTCGGCCCGAAGTCGTCGGCCCCCAGAATGCTGCCAAGCGCGTTGGTCACGCAGACGACGATGGATGCCTCCTTGATCTCCTCCTTGCGCGTCGTGAACCGATGGACCGCGGGATCCCAGCCGGGAACTTCGACAAGCCGCCCGACCTGCTCGGGCAGATCGACGGCCAGGACCCTGCGGCGCGGGGATCGCCGAAACATGCAGCGCAGCGCTGCGCGCCCCGTGGAGCCTGCGGCTCCCATCACCGCGACGACACCGTCCGAGCCGATTTCCGCTTCGATGTCTTCGACCATCTGAGCAATGGTCACCGCCGTAAAGCCATGCCCCGTGGTGATCGCCATGTGTGGCCGGGCTTTCTTGAGCAGTCTGCCCTGCCTCGAGATCGAAGGGATCAGGGCCCCCAGACTCACGAAACGCGCCTCACGGTGCTCCGCGTAGTCGAGCACATCAAGCAAGGCGTCCCTGGCATCGGAGAGGCCGTCGAGCATCTCTTGCGGAGCATGTGGTATCGACACCAACTCCCCACGCAGCAGGCGACCACCGATCGGAACGTCGATTGGCCCCAGCACGGTGCAGCGGGGCTGGAGGCTTGCCACCGTCATCGCCGTCAGCCCCCGCATCAACGGGAATGGCCGTCGCCTATCGACCACGGCACGTGGATGGATCACATGCATGAAGTCGAGTGGCCCATCGTGCTTTGGACGGAGCGACTCGATGGTCGTGACCAAGGCGATGCGCTTCCAGCCGCTCGTGAAGACGACCGGCGGCTCCGGCTCGTCAGCCGAATCCTCGGGTCGATACCGTCGGTTCCAGACGATGGTCCTTGCCCGCTCCACGTCCCACGTCTTGCTGTGCAGCACCTCCGTGTCGAACGTCGTCGCCACGGCCAGAGCGATTGACGAGGCAAGCTCACGCTGGCGCGCGGCACTCTCATCGACCTGCTCCCCGGAATGCTTCTCAGTCAGCGTGATCGCGGCAACAGCATTGTTCTCCGTGAGTTCGCCAGCCTCCGCATAGTCGGCATTCGGTTCTTCGCGTGGGTGCGACACGACGACTTCATGGCCGCCCCAGGTGGCCACCATGCACTCGACGAACTCATCCTGCTGGAACTCGAAGTCGGCCTCCACGAAAGGCCGGATCACCGAGGCGAGACGCCGCAGGTCGATGGCTTCGCCAAGATGGAGGAAGTCCATCAGGCAGCGGGCGTCATCGCGGGGCGAGAGGTGATTCACCTCGTCTGCGTGCATCCCCTAGTCCCTTCCCATCGCCTCGTAGGCAAGCCTGAAGGCCCTTGCCTTGATCATCTTGTCGAGATACTTGAGCCATTCGACTTTGCCGAAACCGTTCTCCGTCGACATGGTGCCAACGACGACAAAGCCCATCTCGTCATCGGTGCGATCACCGAGGAACACCGTCTTCACTGGGCCGGGTGGACGCCGCGGATTGGCTGCCGAGTTGTCGAAGATCGCCTCCACATGCAACGTGGAGCCCTTCTTCATCGGATACGGCTCCTTCGGCAAGTAGCGGTTCTGCCAGTTGAAGTCGTAGTCCGTGACTTCGAGCAGCAGGGTCCTCTCGGACGAGCCCGCCGGCTGGTGCCAGACGCGAAACTCCTTTCCCAGCCGGTGCATGTGGGGAGACATCAGCCACAGCAGGCAGTCGGTCGGCACCTCGCGAGACCCGGTGGT
>JBMTTG010000045.1:0-15046 GCA_049449095.1 Phycisphaerales bacterium
AGTTTGGCGAGAGACGGAGGTCTCGGCGCGAGGCGATCAGCCCTTCGCCGCCATCGCGGACTCGATGTCCTTCTTGAGCGTCTCGGCGAGCTCGGGGCTGAAGCCCACGTGCACCGCCTTGATCATGCCGTCGGGCCCGACCACCACCGTCGCAGGAATGCCGGTGAAGCCGTAGTCGCCGACCACGGAGTTCTCCGCATCGATCAGCGTCGGGAAGGTGAACTTCTGCGAGGTCCAGTACTCGGTGACCTTCTGCAGGCGCTCCTCGAGGGAACCCTGCTCCCACACGTTGACGGCGAAGACCTTGACCGGCTTGCCTTCGGCCCAGGTCGCAAGCTCCTGGATCTTGGGAAGACCCTGGCGGCACGGGCCGCACCAGGTCGCCCAGAAGTCGAGCACGACCACGTCGCCCTTGAGCGCCGCGAGATCGAACTTCTTGCCGGAGAGATCCTCGAGCTCGAAGGTCGGAGCCTTGTCGCCGACCTTGACCGGCTGAGGCTCGAGCTCCTCGAGCGTCGAGACCGCGGTGCGGCCCTTCGCGTCGAACGCGATCGGCGTCTCGAGTGCATCGCCGACCTTGGGCTGCATCGCGAACATCAGGTTCATGCGGAAGTCCATGCCCTCGGGGATGCCGTCGGGCGTGAAGGACGCCTTCATGTCCTCGATGAGGCCGCTCTTGGGCACGGTCACCAGCAGCGTCGATGGGCCGTCCTCGAAGAGGAAGAGCTCCTTGCCGTCGGCGATCCGGTAGCCCGCAAGTTCCGGCTCCTCCATGAGGCCGAGCCCGAACACGTTGCCGGCCCGGTAGAACTCGTCGTAGCGCAGCCCGATGTGCGGGATCGGCAGATCCATGTTGGGGATCACCGTCGCGAGCGACTCGATCGGATTGCCGGTCATGGGGACCTGCAGGAACTTGTCCTTGATCCCCTCCTGCACGAGGTTCACCTTGCCGTCGACGGCGATGATCTGCGCCCCGTCGAGATCGATCATGGCGGACTTGTCGGGGCCGAAGGCGATCGTCATCGACTGCTTCTGCGGCCCCATCGGGCTCGCCACCTCGATCGAGATGGTGTCGCTCAGGGTCTTCGCGTCGCGATAGTTCTTCGCGATCGCCTTGAGGCGATCGAGGCCCTTCAGCAGGGTCTCGTTGGAACGCTCCGCCTCGCCGAAGCCCTCGGTGAGGTCGAGCTTCGGCATCGGCTGCATCATCATCGGCTCGCCGCCGAGGTCCTGCGGCGCCGCCATCGCGATCGACGCGACGGCGAAGGTCATGGTGAGGGCCAGGGTTCCTGACAGGATCGAACGCATGGGGGTCTCCACGGAGCGGGGCCGGTTGGATCGATCGGACGCTCCGACTCGTTGCCGGCGAAGGAAAGGTCCGCGAGACGTCTCGCGGACGGATGGTTCTCCAAGGCGGGTTGGCGGCGTGAGGAACCGATGGAGGTTCCGCAGTCTCCGCTAGCGAGAAACCGCCTCCGCCGGCTGGTCGAGTCGACGGAGGAGGGAGTCTACCGAAGCCCCGACGATCGGATGCCGCCAGTGGGGCGCGATCTCTGCCAGCGGTGCCAGCACGAAGCGACGGGTCGCGAACCGCGGGTGCGGCACCTCGAGCCCGGCGTCCGCCAGGACCAGATCGCCGTAGAGGGTGAGGTCGAGGTCGAGCGTGCGCGGTCCGTTGCGGATGCCGGTCCGGACCCGGCCGTGCTGCCGCTCGATCTCGAGGAGGGCCTCGAGGAGTCGCCGCGGCGGCAGCCCGGTCGAGATCACCACCGCCGCGTTCAGGTACTTCCCCTGCCCCGGCGGGCCGACCGGATCGGTCTCGTGAAAGCGGCTCACCCGCAGCACATCGGTGCGCGGCAGCGCATCGAGCGCCGTGACCGCGGCTCGCAGCGTGGCCTCGCGATCGCCGAGATTCGACCCGAGCGAGATGGCGGCTTCGATCCGGTCCTGCGCCATGAGCGACGTGGTCATCGCACGACCTCCCAGAGAAGTCCGGTCTTCGCGTCGCCTCGCAGATGCAGACGGACCATCGTCAAGGCCGACTTCGCGGTGCGATCGCGCACGTCGCCACGGTCTCCCGGGAAACGGAAGCGCCGAACCTCCGTCATGCCTCGGCGGCGATCGGCGAGCCCGATGAAGACCGTGCCCACGGGCTTCTGCTCGCTGCCGCCCGTCGGCCCGGCGATGCCGGTCACCGAGAGCGCGAGATCCGTGCCGGCTCGCGTCGCGGCGCCGATCGCCATCGCGGCCGCGACCGGCTCGGAGACCGCGCCGTGCGCCGCGATCAGCGCCTCGGGCACGCCGAGCTGCGAGGTCTTGAGCGCGTTGCTGTAGACGATCCAGCCCCCTTCGAAGAAGCGGCTCGCGCCGGAGACCGACACGATCATCTCGCCGAGCAGCCCGGCGGTGCAGCTCTCCGCCACCGAGAGCGTGCATCCAGCCGCGAGGATCGCCGCGGCGGTCGCCTCGGGCAGCGTCGTGGCGCCTCGCCCGTAGGCGAAGGGCGCCCAGCGCCGCTCGACCTCGTCCGCCATCGAGCTCGCCATGGCCGCCGCGTCCGCCGGCATGCCGCTGGCGCGAATCCGCGCCGTGACTCGGCCCGGCGAAGCCGCCGTCCCCACGCTTGGATTGCGACCGCGATCCATGAGATCGCCGAGTCGCTCCGCGAGCGACGACTCGCCTTCGCCGAAGGCGTGCACGGTCTCGATGGCGATCGCGTCCGCCGACTCGGCGGTCCGCAGACTCGGGAGGATCTCGGCCTCGAACATCGGCTGCATCTCGCGGGGCGGGCCCGGCAGCGCGAAGACGCGGAGCTCCCCCCGCTCCAAGGCGAGGCCCGGCGCGGTGCCGTGCGCGTTGGGCAGCGACCGGCCCGATGGCGGCCGCAACGCCTGACGCCGATTGCTCTCGGGCATCGGTCGGGCCCGTCCGGCGAACCAGCGCTCGATCGCGGCCAGCGCCGCAGCGTCCTCGACGAGTTCCGGAGCCCCCTCGAAGGCGATCGCCATCGCCTCTCGGGTCAGGTCGTCTCGCGTGGGGCCGAGGCCACCGGTCGAAACGACGAGCGAGGCGCGCTCCGCAAGGCTCGAGTACGCCTCCGCGATCGCGGCGACGTCGTCGGCGACGGTGCGATGCTCGAGCGTCGCGATGCCGATCGCCGCGAACCGTTCGGACAGCCACGCCGCATTGCGATCGAGCGTCTGCCCGAGGACGAGCTCGTCGCCGATCGAGAGGATCGCCGCGCGGACGTCGCTCATGCCGACGCGACCTCCTCCCGCGACACCGGTCGGATCCCGCCGTCCGCGAGCCGACCGACCGCAAGCCACGGCGCCCGCTCGATCGGCAATCCGAAGATCGGGGCCGCGGTGATCACCGAGCGGATCGCATCGCGCAGCCCGCCACCCGATTCGAGTCGGCACGCGCCTTCGCAGGTCACCGGGACGACGCCTCGGTGCAGCAGAAGTTGCCGGAGCGGCGCGGCCTCGAGGCCCACTGCGGCGATCGGAACCGCGAATCCGTTCTGGCCGAGATGCCGGACGAGATCGGTCTCGTCCGCCGCGACCACGACCATCGACGCGCCGATCTCGACCGCCAACTGCCAGGCGGCATGCGCCAGAGCCTGTTCGCGGCGCGCCCGCAGCACCGCCGGCTCCGAGATGCGCGGACTCTCGGCACTCCATCGCTCGGCCCGCCGCAGGATCGACGCGGCCGCCTCGACGACCCGCGGCGGATGACGGCCGATCGCGGTCTCCGCGGAGAGCATCACCGCATCGGCCTCGTCGAGCACCGCCCGTGACAGGTCGCCCACCTCCGCACGAGTCGGTGTCGCGGCGGTGGTCATGCTCGCGAGGACTTCCGTCGCCACGATCGCGGGTCGTCCCTGCGCGTGCGCCGCCGCGAGGATCCGGCGCTGCAGGGGCGGCACCGCCTCGAGGCCCATCTCCGCACCGAGATCGCCGCGGGCGACCATCACCGCATCGCACGCCGACACGATCGCATCGATCCGCTCGATCGCCTCGGGCCGCTCGATCTTCGCGACGATCCGCGGCGGGAACAGACGCTTCGACTTCGAGCCTCCAAGCAGGCGCCGCAACTGCTTGAGGTCCTCTGCTCGTTGCACGAAGCTCAGCGCGAGGAAGTCGAGCTCGTGCTCGACCGCCCACGCGATGCATCGCTCGTCGTGCGGACCGATCACCGGCAGCGAGACCCGGGTGTCGGGCAGGTTGATGCCCTTGCCGCCTCGGATCGAACCGCCGATCTCGACGACCGCCTCGACGCGGCCAGCCTGCGCGGCTTCGACCCTCAATCGAATCGTCCCGTCCGCCACGAGGATCCGGTGCCCCACCGCGAGATCGTCGAGCACGGAGGGCTCGGTGAGCTCGAACGAGATCCCGCGTCGGCTTCGCCTGGCCTCGAAGCGGACCCGATCGCCGACGGAGACCCGCACCGGCTCGCGATCCGCCGGCGCGACGCGGATCCGCGGGCCACGCAGATCTCCCAGCACCGCGACGGTGCGGCCGATCGCCGCGGAGGCTTCTCGCACGAGCGCCAACTGCGCCGCGTGGTTCTCGAAGCTCCCGTGGCTGAAGTTGAGCCTCGCGATGGTGACCCCCGACTCGAGAAGTCGCCGCATGCGCGGCAACGAGGCGGTCGCCGGACCGAGCGTCGCCACGATCCTCGTGAGGGGGAGCGCCTCGCGAACCGTCGTTCGCCGTCGCGCCGCTCTCGACGAAGACGGGCTCATCCGGCACTCCCTTCGCTCGCGAGCCGAAGCACTTCGAGGTACTGCGCCTCGAAGAACTCGCCGGCGCGGCGCCTGAACTCCGAGGCCGGCGCAGCATCCGCCGGCCAGAGCCCCGCGTCCTTCCATCCGCCCCGCAGCCAGCCCTGGCGAACCTCGCCACGCGCGGCGCGGTCGGCGAGCCCGAGCTCGCGCCCATCCGGTGCCGGGAACTCGGGCATCGCATCGAATCGCGCAAGCATCGCCGCGAGCGTCGGATCATCCACATCCGTCGATCGCACCAGGCCGCCGCCCGCCGGATACGCCGGATGCTCGACGATCGCCGTCCACGCCGCCTGCAAGAGCGGCGCGCGATCCATCGCCGCCGCGGCGAAGATCGGCGCAATGAAGGATCGCATCGAGGAGTCCGGATCCGGCACCGCGCTGGCCACGGTCCACGGATCGACTTGATCGACCATGCGATCGGCGAACGCCGCGTAGAGCCCGCGGCGCACGGGCATCCGACGAAGTTCGAACCGCTCGGGTCCGGCCGGCGCGCCCGAGGCGAGATCGGCGGCGGTTCCCGCGCGGAACTGCCACAGCGCCTGTCCCTCGAGGCTCAGGCAATACTCGATGAAGCGCCGGGCGAGTTCCGGGTCGGGCGCTCCGGTGAGCATCGCGATCGGATCGGGATCGATCACCGTCTGCCCGGGCGGATCGACGTAGCCGAGCCGATCGAGTTCGGGCTCGTCGATCGCCAGCGCCGCATCGCGAAGGCTCTGCGCCTGATACCGGCCGTAGAAGTCGATGCACAGCCCCGCCGCCGCGTCGCCGGAACTGACATCGATGGGCGCCTTGGCGGCGCTCGAGACGAACGAGCGGCTGTTCGCGGCCATCCGGCGCAGGATCGCCCAACCTTCGTCCCAGCCCCGACGCTGGAGAATCGCCTCCATCGCGGTCGCCACCGAGCCCGACTGGCCGGGATTCGCCAGCACCACCCACCGCCGCAGGCGAGGATCGGCCAGATCGGCCCAGACGCTCGGCTCCGGCACGCCGAGTTCCGCGAGCACCTGCCGGTTGTAGACGATGCCGAACCCGCTCAACGCGACGCCGAACCAGGAGCCCTTCTCGTCGAAGAGACGCTCGTCGCCGATGCGTCCGTCGCCGTAGACCTCCTCGAGCATCGCGACGGGGATCTCGACCGGCTCGAGGATCAAGCCGGTGCGCTCCACCGTGCGCTCCTCGCCGTCGACCACCTCCACGACCTCGACGGACACCGGCTTCGACAACTGCTTGAACTCGTAGGAGCCACCGCCGAAGAGCAGGTCCGCGTTGCCGCCGATCGGGCGCCCGTCGCGAAGCGCCGCCTCCGTCGAGGCGATGAGCATCTTGCGGATCTCGCTCGTGCCGCCGGGCGTGCTCCACGCAACGATCGCCGGCTCGCCGAAGTTGACCTCGTGCCAGCGCGAGAAGCCTCGTCCGAGTTCGCTGCGGATCTGCTCGTTGTGCGGCGAGAGGATCACGAGGCGCCGCGCGGCGTCGCCGCCTCCGTCCTCGCTCCGACGGGCCAGCAGCGGCACGCCGAGGAGCACGACGAGCACCGCGCCGATCAGCCAGCGCGCGAGGTTCATGCCGAGGATCCGAGCGCCGCGCGAAGGTCCTCGCCGAGCCGGCTCGCCGCCGCGGCGACCTGATCCTGCCACGCCTCCGACTCGGGTTCGAAGGCGTAGATCACCGACCGGCTCGCGGTCACGATCGCTCCACGGCCCGAGGCGTCGAAGCAGGCCCGCACATCGGCGGCGGAACCGCCCTGCGCGCCGAAGCCCGGCACGAGGAAGATCTGCCGTGGCATGCGCTCGCGAAGCGCCGCAGCATCCCTGGGCTTGGTGGCGCCGACCACCGCGCCGAGGTCGCTGAAGCCGCTCGCGCCGATCGAGGACTCGCCGGCCGCGGCCACCATGTCGCCCACCGCCTCGGCGACGGTGCGGCCATCGGCAAGCCGCAGCCCCTGCACCAGATCGCCGTCGGGATTGCTCGTGCGGACGAGCACGAACGCGCCGGCGCCGGCCCGGAAGGGCGCCAAGCCATCGGGGCCGAAGTAGCCGTTGACGGTGGTCCAGTCGGCACCGAAGCCCTGCGCCGCCTCGGCGTAGTGCGCCGCGGAGATCCCGATGTCGCCTCGCTTCGCATCGAGGATGACCACCAGTCCGCGCCTCTTGGCCGCCTGCGAGACCGCGGCGAGCGCCTCGAAGCCGTCGACGCCGTACCGCTCGAAGCAGGCCGACTGCAGCTTGATGGCCGGCACGCGGCCCGCGATCGCCTCCACCACACCGAGGCTGAAGCGGCGAATGCCCTCGACGTCGTTCACGGCCCCACGTCGGATCGCCGTCGGCAGCTTCGACCAGACGGGGTCGAGGCCGACGCACGCGGGGGCTCCGATCGCCTCGATCGCGGCGAGCAGCCGATCGGCCGGATGCGCCGCCCCGGCGGCGTGCGATGGCGAATCGGCAGCGAGTGGTTCGGTTTGCATCGCCGGATGCTACCGGGGAGGAGCGTCGTTCCGCGGCTCACGAACACGCGCTTCGGCCCGCGGCGCCGACGGTTCCCCGACCCTCACGCGGGGGCGGCGACGCGTGCATGGCAAGGCCGCGCCGAACATCCGGAGACCTCCCGGTTCCTACCATCCGCCGCATGACGTCGACGACGCTGCCTCCGCGCCGCCTGCACCTCGATCGGAGTCGAGGACTCGAGATCGAATGGGCCGACGGTGTCACGAGCTTCTTCCCGATCGGCTACCTCCGCCGCATGAGCCCCTCCGCCGACGCTCGGCACCTTCGCGAGGAACTCGCCCGCAATCCGCTCACCGTGCTTCCCTCCGGCGGCGGCGATCCGCTCGAGGCGACCTCGGCGGAGCTGGTGGGGCAGTACGCCGTGCGGATCGGCTTCTCCGACGGCCATTCCACCGGGATCTACTCCTGGGCGTACCTTCGGGAGATCGATCCCGGCCCCGCCCGAGCGGACGCATGAGGCGCCTCGACGAGCCGCTGGCGGAGTTCGTGCCCGCGATCGACCTCGACCGCCTGAGCGCGTGGTCGATCGCCCACGATGCGCCGCATCTGATCGGATTCCGAATCGGCCCTTCGCTCCTCAGCGATCCGGTGGCCCATCTCAACAACGTCGCGATCCTGCAGCTCGTCGATCGCGCGGCCGAGGATCATCTCGATCGCTTCGGGTGGACGCGTCGTGCGATGGCGGCCGAGGGCGTGATGTGGTTTGTCGCCCGCCACGAGATCGACTACCGGGCCGAGGCGTTCGCGGGCGATGAACTGGTGGCCGCGACCTGGATCGAATCGTTCGGACGCACCACCTGCGTGCGAGCGACGCGTTTGTGGAGGCTCGCCGACGATCGCCTGATCGCCGAGGCCTCCTCGAGATGGGTCCACATCGATCTCGCCTCGCGTCGGCCGCGGCGGATCGCCGAGGAACTTCGAGTCGCGATGCCCGCGCGGCTGGCCGAACCGGATCGACGAGATGCGAATCCTCGAGTGGATTGACGGCGATCGACGCGACTCGGAGTCGATCGGCGATGCGGCGATCCTCGAGGCGCTCGTTGAAGACGGCCATCGCCTCGTCCGTCTCGTTCCCGGCGGCGCGTCGGAGGACCCCACCTCCGAGGCGATGCCCGAGCGTGCGGCGCTGAAGCGCCTCGGCTGGCGATCGCCCTCGCGCTGGAGCGAGCCGTCGGCGGTGCGGACGCTCTGCCACGATCTCGAAGCGCGAGGCATCGACGCGGTCTGGGCGCGAGGGCGCGGCATCTGGTCGGCGGCGACTGCCGTCGCGAACCGTTTCTCCGTTCCGCTGTGGCTGGAACTCGGTTCGGCCGAGGAGGCGCGTGCGGCTCGCTCGATCCGAGGCCTCGGAGACTTCGTCGCCACGGTGCCCTGCCCCTCCTTCGCCACGCTGCTGCATCCGCGGATCCGCGAGCGCCTGCTGAGTTGCGAGGCTCGCGAGCCAGGCGCCGAATCGGGACGTGTTCCCCTGGCGGTGCCTCCGCCGCTGGCGCTCGCGAACCTCGAGGTGGCCCGCAGCAGATCGGACCGAGCCGAGGGAGGCGCCCAGGAGGCGTCGCCTCAACCTCCTCGCGCCATGGTGCTTCTCGCCGGCAACGAACCCATCCGTCGCGCCGCCTCGCTCGATCGCGCCCTGGCCGCCATCGCCCGGCTTGCGAGGGACCCCACGACCCCGGTCGAGCTCTTCCTCGAAGAGCCGCTTGGTGACCGGGCGATCGTGACGCGAAGCCTGAACTCGTCGGGACTCGCCGGCCGAGCGATCCGGCTTCCGCCGCTCGCCCGCTGCCGGGCGATTCTCGGATCGGAGGCGATCCTGGTCGCGACCTCGCCGCTGGGACGTCTCGAGCCGAGCCTCATCGAAGCCCTTGCTCGCGGCAGCCGCTTCGTCGGCGTCGGCGGCTCGGCCTTGCGCGGCTGGTTCGTCGACGGCCGAGAGGGGCGCCTGCTCGGACTGCGGGCCGACAGCGCCCAGTGGGAGACCGCGTTTCGGGACGCGATCGCGCTGCCGTCGCAGGATGGGACGCCGCCAGGACTCTCACGCTGGCTGCATCCGGAGGCCCGAATCGAGGCGATCCGCAGCGTGCTCCGGCGACTTGAGGGGCCCCTCAAGACCCGTTTTTTCACGCCGAGTTCGGCGGAGCCGAAGCGCTAGGTTCCCTCGGGGCAGACGTCCCAAGTCGAAGGGCGACCGGCGGTTGGAGGCGGCCGACCGAGGCCCGCCTCGAGGGACAAGATGGGCGGCTTCGGGCGGCTGGCGAAAATTTTTCGGCTCGACTCAAGAACCCGAAGGGGTGGTGACGAATAAGAACGTGTGAGGGTTGTCCCTCGCCCTACTCCGCATCTTTCTCCCCTCCGCCCCGTTGATGCCCTGTGCTTCAACGGGGTTTTTCGTGATGCGGAGTCCGAACGGTCCCGACGGCCGGATCACCAACCCTTCACATTCAGACGATCCCCTCCGCCGTACGCTTCGCGGATGCCACGCCCCACGACCGCCATGTCGATGATCGGGATCCTCGCGATCTCGCTCGCGGCGAACTCGCACGCCATCCCAGCCGCCCGCTTGCCCGTTCCGCCACTCGAGGAGCGTTGGCAGACCGATCCCGATGGCGCCGCCCTCGATCGCCAGACGATCCGCGTCGAACTTCCGCCCCGGGCGCTCCGCCTCGCGATCCTGCCCGATCGCACCACCGGACGCGACTGGGGACTGCCGTACCTGCGGGCGGCCGTGGAGGACCTTCGGCGCCTCGACCCGGATGCGGTCTTCACCATCGGCGACATGGTCCAGGGCTACACGCGGTCGACGGATCAGTGGGACGCCGAAGCGGCCACGTGGCGGGAGATCGTCTCGCCGCTCGAGGCGCCGCTGCTTCCCGTCGCGGGCAACCACGACGTCGTGAGCGGCACCCGCGATCCGACCGATCGCCGATTCGACGAGCGGTATCGCCGAACCTTCGGTCCGCTCCGATACGTCGCGGAACTGCCAGGCGCCACGGTGATCGTCGCCTTCAGCGACGGTCGGCGCGATCAGGAGGGCGTCGCGTTCTCGCCGGAAGACTTGGCGTGGCTCGCCGACGCGCTCGATCGCGCCTCGGAACGGGATCAGCCGATCGTGCTGCTCACGCATCGCCCGATGTGGCGGTATCGCTCCGCACGCTGGGACGAACTGGTGCATCCCCTGCTTGCCAAGCATGGCGTCGACGCGGTGATCGCCGGCCACTTCCACGCCTTGCAGCGGGATCCGGACCTCGACGGGGTCCAGTACCACATCCTCGGCGCGTGCGGCGGGATGATCGATCAGCACCCGTTGACCGGGCAGCTCCAGCATCTGACCTTCGTGACGATTCCGCCCGCAGGCGAGATCGCGGTGCACCACCAGCTCGTCGGCGCCACCTTCGGGCCCGACCACGTCTCCGCCGAGGACCAGGAGCGGGCGTGGAAGCTCAAGCAGACCTCGGAAGCCGCTGCGATCGTCGGCGCCATCGAGGAGCCGATCGCCGGCCCCACGCAAGGCTCGCTGTCGCTTGAACTCTTCAATCCGCTCGACGTGCCGGTCCGCTTCTCGTGGGCCGCGCTGCAGGCGCCGCCGACCGAGGAGCGGGTTCCTCCGGCGAGCGCGGGCGGTCTCGCGTGGAACTCCCGGACCGCGATCGACACCTTCAACCCCTTCACCATGCGCACCGACTCGCCGCTGGCGATCGCGCCGGGCGTCGAGGTCGAACTGGGACCGCTGGAGCGGCGGAGGATGGAACTGCCTTGGGCGATCGAGACGGCGCCCGAAGCGCCGCTGCCGCCCACGGAGATTCGGATCACGGCCCGCTACCTCGACTCCAAGCAGCGCGAGGTGCCGATCACCCTGATCCGGCGCGTGCCGGTGGCCCGCACCGTCGCGCTCTCGTCACGGCCCGACGCCGCGGGGTGGCGATGGTCCCCCGCCCGCTATCCGATCTCCGCGTGGGAGTTCTCGCCGTACGACACCTTGGAGCCGGACGCCGACGCACGCTTGGCGATCGACGAGCGGGGAGATCTTCGAGTCATGCTCGAGGTCCCCGACCGGCTGGTGGCGAGCGCGATCGACGATTCGCGCCTCGATCGACGTCGCCTCGACGATCCGATGGTCGACGCGATCCGCCTCGAACTCGGGGAGGGTCCTGGTCGGCGCCGGTGGCTGGTGGAGTTCGATCGCAACAGCACCCCGCGCATCCTCGAGGACACCGGTGAAGGCCTCGAGGCCGTCGCGACCGAGGATCTCGATCGGCCCTTCATCGACTGGCAGACGGCGCCGAATGGCTGGCGGGCGCAGGTGCGGATTCCTCGGAACGCGTGGCCGACTCCATCCGCGGAAGGCGTTCCGCTGCAGATCGGCGTCGCCGACAACGACGACACCTACCACACGCAGTGGCGATGGCTCGCGCCGCGCGATCATCCCGTGCGCGTGATCCTCCCGGGGGAGCATGCCCCGGAGTCACGGTGAGCCCGACGGACCGGTGTTCGCGTTCGCAGGCTGATCGAACCCGCGAGTCCCGCGCTCGCGTCGCGGCTTCGGGACACGCCTCGGAACGCGAGCCGACCCGACGATCACCCGCGAACCGCCACCGCTTGCCGTGCGAACGCGCTTCCGGTTGACGGAACGTCACGAAGACTCTCCAATCCGTGGGACGTTGTTCACTGAAACGTCTTCGCCCGAGAGCGGCGCCCCCGAACGCCGCTTCCCGCCTCCAGGAACTTCGGGGATTTCGGCCTCGCCGAGAGGAGTCGCATGAAGATCCGCACGTTCAATCTCGTCGCATCGCTCGCCGCTGCCGGACTGTGCCTGAGCCTCGCCGCCTGCGGTGAAGGCGACGGCTCGTCGGGCCAGGCGGTCGAAGCCAAGCCCGTCAACCCCGAGAATCAGGTGACGCCCGGCTCCGCGAACTTCCAGAACCCGCAGCAGCGCGACGGCGGCTGATCGCCGCGCGACCGGAAGGACTCGCCTTCACGCGATCTCGCGAACACCGGGCGGCTCAGGCCGCCCGGTTTTTCATGCGCCCTCTCCGCGGCCACGCCGGGAGTCGTTGGTGCCGCCTCGTCCACCGAGTCGGCCGTCGACCGCGGTTCAGCTCGGCGACCGCATGAGATCCGCGAGGATCCCGAGGCCCTCGCGGAGCAGCGGCTCCGACGTCGCGAAGCTCAGGCGGAAGTGCGTGTCGCGATGGCTGAAGACCTTGCCGGGCACGACGAGCACGCGGTTCGCGATCGCGCGTTCGACGAACGCCGTCGCGGTCATCCCGAGCCGGGCCGGCACCTCGACGAACGCGTAGAACGCGCCGCCCGGAAGCGGCACCTCCGCCAGGCCCGCGAACGTCTCGCAGACGAGATCGCGACGTCGGGCATACGCCTCGACCTGCGATCGCATCGAGACGCCGAAGCTCGCGAGCATCCCGTGCTGCGCGGGCGTCGGCGCGCAGATGTAGATGTGCTGCTGCAGCTTGCACATCTCGGCGATCAGCCGCGCGGGGCCCGCGGCGTAGCCCATCCGCCAGCCGGTGCAGGCGTAGGTCTTGCCGAATCCGCCGATCACGAGCACGTCCTCGCCGAAGCGGGCCGGCGAAGGGCAGGTGCCGTGCTCGAGGGCATCGTCGAAGACGAACTCGTCGTAGATCTCGTCGGAAAGGAGCACCACGCCGCGGCGACGGCAGAGCTCGACGATCTCGCGGATCTCATGCTCGGTCATCACGACGCCGCAGGGATTCGAGGGGCTGTTGATCAGCACCGCCTTGGTCCGCGGCCCGATCAGCGGCTCGATCCGCGCGGCGGTCATCCGGAAGTCGGGATAGGTCGAGCACGTCACGACCTTGCCGCCGGTGAGCGGCGCGATCTCCGGATACATGACGAAGTGCGGATCGGGCACGACGATCTCGTCGCCCTCGTCGAGCAGCGCCATGCAGGCCAGAAGCAGCGCTCCGCTCGTGCCGCTCGACACCATCGCGTCGATCGATGGATCGTCCACGCGCCAGCCGGCGCGATCGTGCAGCCGCTCGCGGATCGCCGCGAGCAGCGGCGGAATCCCCTTGGTCGGCGTGTAGCCGTTGAGGTCGCCCTCGATCGCCCGCACCGCCGCCTGCTTGATCGGATCGGGCACCGGGAAGTCCGGCTGCCCGAGCGACAGGTTGATCGGATTCTCGACCGTGGCGGCGAGATCGAAGATTCGACGAATGCCCGACGGCTGCACCGCGCTGGCGCGACGCGAGATCAACGACTCGAAGTCGAGCCGCGGTGGTCTCGGATGCGGATGGTCGGTGGCGACCAGGCCGCGTGCGTCGGCAGGCAGCGTCATGACGCGCGAAGCAGCAGGACGCGCGAGGATCGGCGATCCGCGACGCGATCCCCCGCCTCGAAGGTCACTTCTTGCCCTTGGCCGGCTTCGCGTCGGCCGCAGCTTCCTCGGCCTTCTTGGGCTTCTTGCCGGTGGTCGCCTTGATGCTCCGCACCTTGGGAAGTCCCAGCGCCGGCGTCGACTCGGGATCGAACCGCTGCGTGTCGGTCAACTTGACGATGCGCTCCGCGCGGGTGAGCACGTTGCGGTGCTGCTGGAGGGCGCCCGAGGCGGTCTTGAGGCTCGGATGGATGCTCATGGGAAACTTCGCGTGGCTTCGGGACGGTCACTCGGACCTGGAGTTGCCGCGAAAGAGTTCCGGATAGGCGCCGGAGAAGTCGGCGTTGCCGCGACGCTGAGCCTTCCAGGAAAGGCCCACGTCGCGGATGCGACGCTCCAACGCTTGAACGGTCTCGCTTCGGCGGGCTCCGTCGGCGTAGCCGGGGGTCACGATGACCTTCCGGAGCACCCCATTATGGTCGGCAACGACGTGCGCCTCAAGTCCTTGGCTGCGGCAGTAGGCGGCCAGCTCCGGGGCGGACTCCACGGTCGCATGGGCCAGCACGAAGTAGTTGAGCCCCGACCGCCTCGGATCGCCCCCCATCGGCTCGGGGGCTTCCCCCGCAGATCTCCGCCCCTCGTCTGACTCGATCCCTCCCCCCGAGAGGGCCTCGTCGGTTCGAGAGGCGTAGCCCGGATCACCGAGGGGATCACGGACGGAGCGGGCGGCCACCGCCGCCTCGAGGGTCTTGGCGGTCTCGGACCGTGCCGTCGCCTCGCCGCGGCTGAACCCCCAGACGAAGACCGCCACCATGACCGCGATCACGCCAACCCCCGCCAGGAGCAGGTATCCCGCCGGAACCCGCACCGCGCGACCGGGTCCGATCGTCGGCGTCTCCGCCTCGACCGGCCGATTCCCGAGGGCGGACCACCCCCGCGTGCGGCCGATCAATTCGTAGGGAACCGGTCCATTCCGGCGAGCCATGGACGAATCGTACTCCCGCAGACGCCCGGCTTTCGCCGAGTCGCCGGTTTCACGGCCAACGACACGCGGCGGCGACTCCGCCTTCCGTCACCGCGACGCGACCGCACTCGCCACCGAGAAGCCGCCTGCATGCGAGAGCGAGAGATGCCAGCGCCCCACGCCAAGCCGGGTGGCCGTGGCGAGGGCTTCGCCGAAGAGCGCCACGCCGGGACGTCCCGACGGCTCCTTCACGACCTCGACGTCGGTCCACGCGATGCCGCCCCGCCAACCGGTTCCAAGCGCCTTGAGCACCGCCTCCTTCGCGGCGAACCGCGCCGCGAGCCGCTCGACCCGTCCGGCACCGCCCGCGTCCGACCGCTCCCCCGGCGTGAAGATTCGCTCGAGGAAGCGGTCGCCATGCTCCTCGACCATGCGGGCGA
>JBMTTG010000046.1:0-15017 GCA_049449095.1 Phycisphaerales bacterium
AGATCGACCAGACCGATCTGCCAGTCGGCAAGCGCCCGGACCTCGCGGCTGCGGGCGTCGGCAAGGCGCGTCGAGGCGTCGAGCACGTCGGTCGAGGTGCGAAGCCCCACCTCGAACTGCCGCTGCTCGCCCTCGAGGGTCCGCGCCGCGAGCACCACCTCGAGCCGCGCCGCGAGGATCCGCTGCCAGCTCTGCCGAAGCTGATCGAGCGCATCCAGCACCTCGGACCGGATCGCCAGGCGACGCGCATCGCGCGACGCGAGCCGCTGCACCCGGGTGAGCACCGCGTTTCGAAGCCGCGCCTCCGCCGCCTCGTTGCCGATCGGGATCTCGAGCGTCAGGCCGAGTTGGTAGAAGTCGCTGTCGAAGAGGTTGCCGTACGCGCTGCCCGCGCCGCCGGCGACGCCCTGGAACGAGTAGCTGTAGTCGAAGGCGAAGAGCGGCAGCGCCTGGTTCCGGCGGAAGGAGATGTTCGACGCGTCGATCGCAAGCTGCAGTTCGAGCTCGAGCATCTCCATGCGGTTGGCGACCGCGCGGTCGGCGAGGATCTGCGGATCGAGCGCGAGGTCGAGGGGCGTCGGCAGCGTCGCCGGCACCAGGCCGGTCGGCGATTCGATCGGGATGTCGGGCATGTTGAGCAGGCGCTTGAGCTCGCGCTGGCGGGTCCGCAGGATCGCGTCGGCGACGATGATCGCCTCGACGGTCCGTCCCACGCCGCTCTCGGCCCGCACGACCTCGAGCTCGGGCGCATCGCCGGCCGCGACGCGACGCTGCGCGACCTCGAGCTGACGCACCGCAAGCTCGTACTGCTGGCGCCGCACGTCGAGCTCGCCCCACGCGGCATAGAGGTTCCAGTACGCCCGGTCGGCGGCGGAGAGCACGCGGATCACCTCGAGCTTGGTCCGCGCCTCGACGATCTGCCCCTGGAACCGCGCGATGCGGATCGAGTGCATGTTGGCGTCGAGCCATCCGCCGCGAAGGAGCGGTTGGCTGATCGAGAACTGGAGCTGCGAGTTCCAGGTGTCGTCGCCAAAGACGTTCGAGATCGCCTGATCCGCCCGGAACAGGGGATTGCTGACCGAGATCGTGCCGCCCGTCGAGAGCGGCACCTCGACTCCGATGTTGAACTGATCCTGGCTCGTCGGAAGTCCAGCCTCGAGGTTGGTGAGGAAGTTCGCGTCGTTGCGGTTGAAGCTTGCGAAGAAGGTGGCCTCGAACTTCGCCTCCTCCGCCGCGACGTCCGCGGCGGCGATCGACGGCGCCACGAGCTGTGCCTCGAGGTCGAGGTTGTTGGAGAGGACCTCCGCCCGCACGCGGTCGAGGGGGAGCTCGAGCCGCTCCGGATACTCGCGGACCAGCGCGCCGATCTCGACATCGACGATCGCCGCGGCGTCGGGCGTCTTCGGCGGCGCCGTCTCCGCCGACGCGAGATCGAGGCGATCGATCGATCGGAAGGTGTCGTCCTCGAACTTCCAGCCGCCGAAGCGGTCCTGCGCGCTCTTGCAGGCGCCCAGCGACGCGATGATCGCGCTCGTCGCCATCGCCATCGCCGCTCGCCTCCGTCTACTCATGCCGAAGCGCCTCGATGGGATCGAGCCGCGACGCCTTGATCGCGGGGAACATGCCGAAGAGGACGCCCACGGCGCCGCTGAATCCGAAGCTCATCGCCACCGCCCAGCCCGGGATCGACGCCTGCTCGAGTCCGGCGTTGGGGATCGACGAGATGACGAACGCGAGCGCCTGACCGCAGGCGAGCCCGATCAGCCCGCCGAGGATGCAGAGGACCACCGCCTCGAGCAGGAACTGCGAGAGGATCGCCGACGGCGTGGCACCGACGGCCTTGCGAAGGCCGATCTCGCGGGTGCGCTCGGAGACCGCGACGAGCATGATGTTCATGATCCCGATGCCGCCGACGAGCAGGCTCACCCCGACGATGCCTCCCGCGACCGCGGTGATGCCGGCGGCGAGGGCCTTGAACTGTTCGATGAACTGATCGATCGCCGCGACCGCGAAGGTGTCGGGATCGCTCCCGCGGAGGCCGCGCAGGCGGCGAAGCACGAAGCGGACCTCGCTCTTGGCCTCCTCCGCCAGATCCGGCGACTTCACCATCGCCACGATCCGGAAGAAGAAGGTGCGGTCCTGCATCGCGGCGGCGACCGAGAACGGGACGAAGATCTCCGCCGAGCTCGTGTTCATGCCGAACATCGTCTGCTGCACGGTCTCGACCACGCCGATCACGAGGAACCGCCGACCGCCGATCAGGATGTGCTCGCCGACCGGATCGCGCGGGAGGCGCAACTCCTTGGCGGCCTCCTCGTTGATGAGGCAGACCTGCCGTCGCTCCCTCTCGTCGATTCCGTTGAAGGGCCGCCCGGCGATCACCGCGCGATTCTCGGCATCGTGCCACGCCGGCCAGATCCCGGTGACGTTCGCACCGTCGAGGATCGTCTCGGCGTGCTGGACCGAGGCGCCCACCGTGGTGATCGGGGTGAGCGTCCGCAGCGAGGGGCAGTTCTCGGAGAGTTCGACGAGCTCGTGCTCCTTGAGCCTGACCTGCTCCCACGGGTAGAGGTTCCGCGGCGAGTTGTCGGGGCGGTCGGGAAAGATGAGCAGCCGGTTCGCGCCGAAGCTCTCGAACTCGCCGAGCACGCGGCTCTTGAGCCCCGAGAGCGCCGCGATGACCGCGGTCACCGACGCCACGCCGACGATGATGCCGAGCGCGGTCAGCATCGAGCGGACCTTGTTCGCCCAGATCTGCCCGAGCGCGAGCGAGATCGCCTGGATCCAGAAGACCGGATTGAGGAGCGTCACGGCGACGCCTCCCCCGCAGCGGGAGAATCCGCCATGCGTCCGGCGCCCGAGGCGACCGCCTGCTCCATGCGGCCCGACCAGAACGCCGGCGAGGCAGGGTCCTTCTCGATCGGCAGGTCCGAGTCGACGCGTCCGTCGCGCAGCCGCACCACCCGCCGGCAGCACGCGGCGACCTCGTCCTCGTGGGTGACGATGACGATCGTCTGGCCTTCCGCGTGGAGCTGCGCGAAGAGGCTCATGATCTCGCGGGTCGTGGTCGAGTCGAGGTTGCCGGTCGGCTCGTCGGCCATGAGGATCGCCGGATTGAGCAGCAGCGCCCGCGCGATCGCGACCCGCTGCTTCTGCCCGCCCGAGAGCTGGTTGGGCCGGTGATGCATGCGGTTGCCGAGCCCGACCCGCTCGAGCGCCGCCTTCGCCTTGCGACGCCGCGTGCCCCACCATCCGCCGCCGCGCGCATAGACGAGCGGCAGCTCGACGTTCGCAAGCGCCGAGAGACGCGGCAGCAGCTCGAACGACTGGAAGACGAATCCGATCCGCTCGTTGCGGACCCGCGCGAGTTCGGCCGCGCCCATCGCGCTCACGAGCCTTCCGTCGAGCCGATACGAGCCGGCGGTCGGCCGGTCGAGGCAGCCGAGGATGTTCATGAGCGTGCTCTTCCCCGAGCCCGAACTGCCCATGACCGCGACCATCTCGTTGGCGGCGATGTCGAGGTCGACGCCGCGCAGCGCGTGGATCGTCTCGACGCCGACGCGGTAGAGACGGGTCAGCCCGCGGGCCTCGATGATCATGCCGCGTCCGCCGGCGCCGCCGCGACCGCGGGCGCCGCCTCCGTCGCGGACTCGCGGGGCTTGACCGCCGCGCCGTGCTCGAGCTTCTCGAGGGCCTTGTACGGGCCGGTCACCACGACCTCGCCCTCCTCGACGCCCTCGAGGACGAGGGTCTCGACGAGATTGCTCGGCCCGATCGAGACCGGCGTGAGCATCGCCTTGCCGTCGCGCACCACGAACACCGCGGTGACGCTGCGGCTGCGGCGATCGACGAGCGGGCTTGCCGAGACCTCCTCGGGCAGCGCCTCCACGTCGACGTCGACGATCGCCTGCGACGGAACGAGCAGGCCGTCGCGCTCGGAGACCTCGATCTCGACGTTCGCGGCGAGCCCCGAGAGGATCCGCTCGCCGTCGAGTTCGAGCATCACCTCGACCTTGAAGTAGCCCGTTCCGTCGCGATCGAGCGATCGCTGCAGCGCGACGCGCTCGACGACGCCTCGGAAGACCCGTCCCGGATAGGCGTTGATGCGGACCTCCGCGGGCTGGCCTGCGGCGACGCGGGCGATCGAGGCCTCGGGCACCTTCGCATCGAGCCGCATGCGGGTGAGGTCGGCGATCGTGAGGATCACCGTGCCCGCGTTGTTCATCGTGCCCACCACGACGAGCTCGCCGACCTCGGCGTTGAGGAGGGTCATGGTGCCGTCGATCGGCGAGCGCATGATCGTCTTGGCGGTCAGCTCCTCCACCTGCCCGATGTCCGCGGCGGCGGCGGCGACGCTGCTCTCGATGACGGAGATGTTGCGCACGCCCGCCTCGACCTGCGCCTCGAGCTCCTCGACGCGGTTGATCGCGTCGTCGAGAGCCTGACGGCTGACGTCGCCGGTCTCGAAGAGCGCCCGCTGCCGATCGAGGGTGGTGCGAGCGTTCGCGAGGGAGTGCTGCGGTCCCGCGAGCCGGGCCCGCTCGGCCTCGAGGCGGAACTGCTCTCCCTCGCGTCGGGCCTTCGCGGCGTCGCGCCGCGCGCGGAGGTCCGAGTCGTCGAGGCGGACGATGAGGTCGCCCCGCTTCACCTCGGCGCCCTCCCGGAAGGGAAGCTCGAGGATCCGCGCCGAGACCTCCGCCGAGATGTCGACCTTGGTGTTGGGCTCGATCTCGCCGGGGGCCGAGACGGTCTCGATGAGGATGCCTCTCCGCACCGCCTCGGTGCGGACCTCGGTCCCGGACTCCTTCGAGGAGAGGGAGATCCCGAAGTCGCCCACGCCCTTGCCTGGATCGATGAGCAGCGCCGCGGCCCCGAGCGAAACGAGCAGCAGCACCATCACGACGATGAAGATCCGCACGAGGGCCTCCGCAGCGACCGACGGGGCCGCGATCCTGCCGCCACGCCCGAGGTTCCGTTGTTGGGCGGAGCCGGGTGGCGGTTGCGAGGCGACGAGGATACCCCGCAGGCACGATCGGCCCGGAAGTGAAAGCCCCCCGGCTCCACGAGGGAGGCCGGGGGGCCCGAAGCGGCTCGAGAGGGTCGCCACGCGGGCGACCGAGCGTCGATCAGCTGGTCCAGTTGCCGAGGAGGATCGCCAGATCCGCCCCGTTCACCTCGCCGCTGTCGTCGATGTCCGCGATCGGATCCGCAGTGCCCCAGGCACCGAGGAGGATCGAGAGATCGGCGCCGTTGACGATGCCGTCGAGGTTGAGGTCGCCGGGGATCGAGTCGCCACAACCGAAGTTGCTCGAGAGCTGCACGAACCAGTGACGGTTCGGGAAGCCGATCGCGACCAGATCGGTGTAGTTGGCGAGGCCGCAGGCCGGGGCGGCGATGTACGTCGGGCTCGACGACACGGCGCCGCCGGCGAAGGTGGCGAAGCCGTCGGTCGAGGCCGGGATGTCGATCGTCACGACGAGCGTCTCGCTGCCGGAGAGCTCGACGCAGATCGGATCGCCGTCCTTGCTGACGGTCACGAGCTGATCGATGCCGCTGTAGAGGCCCACCGGGTAGCTGTGGACAAGCTGCAGTTCGGCGATGTCCGGCGCGCCGCCGGTCGGGTCGATGTACACGTTGATCGTGCCGCCGAGGTACGAGCCGGAGTTGTCGAAGCCGAAGTTGACGCAGTTGAACGAGATCGCGGCACCGAGCTCCGACTGCGAGAAGACGCGGGCGTAGCTGTTGGCGGCGGTGATGCCGCCGCCACCGCAGGCGATGCCGCCGACGGTGAGGTCCTCGTCGGCGTTGCTGTTCACCGGGTTCTGGCCGGGGTTGCCGCAGGTCTGCGGCGGGATCTGCGGGACCGAGACCTCGCCGTAGATGCCGAAGCCGGTGTTGTAGAACTTGTTGGGATCGAGTTCAGGCTGCTGCGAGTAGCCCGAGAGGGTGTAGCGCTGGAACCCCGGGTCGGGGAAGAGCGCCGAACGCCACGCGAAGGGACCCTGCTTGTCGGCGAACGGCACCACCTGATCGCCTTGCGCGTTCATGAACCACGCGAAGTTGGCGACGGTGTCGGGCGCCGCGTTCGAGGCGTACACCGTGAGGTAGTAGTCGCCCGGGGGCAGGTTGAAGTCGGTGTCGAGGCGGAACCGCTCGTTGGCGGGGTCGCCGTCCGGGTCGTCCTCGGGCGCCGGGAAGGGCACGAGGCCGCTGATGAGCTGGTCGCCATCGACCGGCTTCACCAGTCCGGTCCGGGACCACACCACATAGTTCAAGAACTCCGCGCAGACGCCGCCGGCGCAGAAGCCGTTGGCGGTGATCGCCTGCACGTTCCATTCGAGGTCGGCGCCAGCCGCCGAGGGCGGCACCGGCAGGGTGAACGGCTGGGCGAGCCAGCGCTGCGCGTTCGAGCCGTTCAGATAGCCCGAGGAGAGACCGAGATTCGTGAGGGCGCCGGTCGAGTCGTTGACGATCGCCCGGGTGCCGCCGGTCGTGAAGATCGTCGGCGGAAGCGGCTCGGGGGGCTCGCCGAGGTTGAAGCTGATGGTGCCTTCACCCGCGGCGTCGAGGTAGCCGCCCAGACGGATCAGGTAGGAGTCGCCCGCATGGATCGGGAAGGTCAGCAGCGAGGTGAACTCGGCGCAGTTGGGGCCGTCCTCGTTGCAGGCGATGAAGAGGCTCGGCAGCGTGCAGAGTTCGTAGTTGCCGTCGCCGATGTCGTACGCGGCGATCTTCGAGTCGAAGTTCGCGGTGTTGCAGTTGCTCGCCGTGAGCAGCGAACCCTCCGGCAGGTCCGCCGGCGCATCGAAGCGGTACCACAGGTCGCGCCAGATCGGGATGTCGCCCTTGCTCGAGCCGCAGTCGGGCTCGTCGGGCCCCACCGTGGTCGCAGCGGTCGAGTTGAAGGGGATCTCATCCCCGTCGTTGACGACGATCGCGCCGGGCGGGCAGTTGTTCACCGGATAGTTGCCGGTGGGGCAGCTGTAGTCGAAGAAGCCGCAGTTCTTGAGCGCGATCGCGACGCAGAAGTCGTCCCACTCGACGTCGCAGCACGCCGGCTCGATCGTGCAGACCGCATCGGTGCACTCGGGGGTGTCGCAGCCGCCGGGCCCGTGCGGCTGCAGACAGTCCGTCGAGCAGTCCTGAGCCGACGCGAGGCCGGCTCCCGTCATGGCGACGATGCCGGCCAAGGCCGACAACCGCCAGTTCATCCTTCCACCTTGCATGGGTTGGTCTCCACGAGGTGCCCGGACCCGCAGGGCGGTCGCACGATCGCCAACTCGGCGGGTCCGAGAACGACCGAGGGAATGTAAATCTGCCATCGAAGGAATCCACCCCGATCTCAAACTCCGCCTGAATTGGGCAAGAAAAACCCCCCGGCGCGAGGCCGGGGGGTCGAGCGGTTTCGGGTTGAACCGACCGGTTGGGTCAGCTCGTCCAGTTGCCGAGTTGGACCGCGAGGTCGGCGCCGTTGACGGTGCCGTCCGCGTTGAGGTCCGCCGGAGCGCACGCCGGGTTGGTCACGTCGCCCCAGCATCCGAGGAGGATCGCCAGGTCCGCACCGTTGACCACGCCGTCGCCGTTCAGGTCGCCCGGGATCGGCGGCTCACCGCCGGAGTAGGGCACGCCGAGGAGCTTGAAGCCGACCGCGTACAGATCGTTCGGATCAAGACCCTCCTGCTGCTGGAACTGCGCCGGCAGCGTGTAGCGCTGGAAGCCCGGATCCGGCTGAACGGCCGAACGCCAGCAGAACGGTCCCTGCGCATCGACGAGATCGATGCCATCGGGAGCGTTGCAGAACCAGGCGAAGTTGGCGGCCGAGGCGCCACCCGTGCTGTTGGCGGCATAGACCGTCAGGTAGTAGTCGCCCGGCGCGAGCACGAAGTCGGTGGTGATGTCGTGCTGCTCGTTGGCGGGATTGCCGGTCGGGTCGTCGGTCGGAGTCGGGAACGGCACCGAGCCGCTCACGACCTGATCGCCGTCGACGGGCGCCGCGTTGGTCGACGCGTCACGCTCCCAGATGATCCACTCCATGGTCTCGTTGACGCTGCCGCCAGGCGTGAAGCCGTTGGCGGCGATCGTCTCGACGAGCCACGAATCCGTGCCCTCGGCGGTCGGGACCGGCACCGTGAACGGAGCCGCGATCCACCGCTGCGGGAAGCTGGCGTTGAGATAGCCCGACGACAGGCCGAGGTTGGTCAGCGCGCCGTTGTTGAGGATCGGACGCGTGCCGCCGGTGTTGTAGATGACGTTGAGGAACTCGAAGAGCACCGTGCCGTTGCCGGTCGAGGCAACGCCGTTTGCATCGACCCAGCCACCGATGCGGAAGAGGAAGTAGTCGCCTTCCTCGGCGTCGATGATGGTGACGATCGAGGGACCGCCCGTGACGCCGCAGGTGTCGTCGGCGCAGCCGATCTGGTACTCCGGCAGCAGCTCGGGATCGAAGTCGGGGGTCTGGCCGATCGAGAACACGTCGATCACGGTGTCGAAGTCGGTGCCGTTGCAGAGGGTCGCGGTGAGGTATCCGCTGCCTGGGCTCCGAACCATCCACCAGAGGTCGTTGCCGATGTCGGCTGCGCAGATGCTGCTCACGCCGTTGGGGCCGTCGGTCGAGGCGTCCACGTTCGAGAAGGTGAACTCGTCGCCGGGCTCGGCAATGGTCGCGGCGGTCGCGCAGTCGTTGGCGGGAGCGCCAGCCGGCGGATCGCAGGTGTAGACGAAGTAGCCGCAGCCGAGGTCGGGGTCGAGGGCGAGATCGACGCAGAGCTGATCCCACACGACGTCGCAGCAGAGCGGCTCGAAGGCGCAGACCGTCTCGCAGCAGGCGAAGTTGTCGCAGCCGCCGGTCGGGTGCACCTCGATGCAGGAGCCGGCCTTGGCCGCGCCGCACTGCGGGAAGAGGCCAGGCTCGTAGGTCACCGTCACGCGGTAGTCGAGCGGGCACGGCGCGCCGCCGTCACCGGCGAAGGGCACCGTCACGATGAACTTGTGGGTGCCGTTGGGCAGGACCACCGCGGGCTCGAAGGGGCACAGGGTGCTGTTCGTGCCGATCACGAACTCCTGCGTTTCGCAGTCGAAGCCGTTGGTGGCGAAGAAGGTGATGGTCGAACTGGCGCTCGAGCCATCGAGGTTCGTCACCGAGAAGGTGACCGTGCCGGGGGCGTCGATGTCGAAGTACCACCAGTCGAGGTCGCGGCTCGTCGGCTCCGTCTGGCCGAAGGGCGTGTAGGTGCCGACGGTGCCGTAGACCTGCAGGGTGGGGTTCGACGCGCTGAGCGAACCCGCGAGCTGGGTCGGGTTGCCGGCGACGTTGCAGCCGCCGTTCGAATCGCTGTAGCCCTCCTGATCGCTTCCGCAGGCGTCGTCCTGCTCGATGGCGCCCGGGCCGGGCGTCACGTCGCACTGGGCATGGAGCTGGCTCGACCAGCTTCCAACGACGAGGGCCGTGGTACCGGCCATCGCCAACAAGGTCCGCTTCGACATCTCGATTCTCCTAAAAGGTGTCTTCCGACCACATGGCCGACCCCGGATGCCGGGCAACCACGCCCGGCAGCGAGCGCCACCAAGAAACCTAAATCCAAACCGAACCCGGACAAGGCAAAAAGCCGAGCCAGACCGCAGAAACCGGCGAGGCGGTCCAGATTCCCCCACTTGAACCCGCATTAGGCAATGCGTGATCGCGGAAATTCCCGGTCTTGCCGCGCTCTGGATCGCTTCGGATCGAGAGCCTCAGTCCTCGTCCGGCTCGGCCGAGGCGGTGAGGCGCTTGGATCGGAGCTGCTCGACGAGGAGCTCCGCGTGCTCCCGGTGGGTCACCATGAGCACCGCGACCCCCTTCCGGTGGGCTTCGAGCATCCGCTCCTGCGCCTCGAGCCGGGGGATGCGGACGATCTCCGTCACCGCCGCCACGACATAGGCCATGTAGTTCACCCGGTCGTTGTGCAGAAGCACCTTCCACGGCGGCAGGCGTCGAGGCTTCGGGGGTGCGGCCTTCGGAACCGGCAGCGTCGCGGCGTTGGATTCGGACATGGGTGCGGGAACTCCGGAAGCGCCGTCAGGCGTGGCGCCAGTCGAAGACGATCTTCCCGAACTGCGAGCCCGATTCAAGGCGCTCGTAGGCATTCGCCGCGTCTTCGGGCGCGAAGGTCGAGTCGATCACCGGAGCGATCGAACCTGAGACGAGGAGCGCCCCCACCTCGCGGAACTCCTGCATGTCGCCCATGGTCGAGCCGAGGATCGAGAGCTGGCTCCAGAAGACGCGGGCGAGTTCGCACGGGGCGACCGCGCCGGCGGTGGTGCCGCAGGTGACGTAGCGGCCGCCGCGGGCGAGGCTCTTGACCGACCACCCGAAGACCGCGCCGCCGATCGAGTCGATGCAGCAGTCGACGCCGCGCTTGCCGGTCAGGCCGCGCACCTCCCGCGACCAGTCCTCGCCGCGATCGAGGACGCCGTGGTCGGCGCCAAGCTCCTTCGCCCGCGCGAGCTTCGCCTCGCTGCGGCTTGTGACGATCACGGTGCAGCCGAGGTGCTTCGCGATCGCCAGCGCCGCGAGCGCGACGCCGCCGCCGATTCCGGTGACGAGCACCGTCTCGCCGCCGCGAAGCCCGGCCCGCGATCGCATCATCCGCCACGCGGTGAGGTGCGTGAGGCCGAACGCGGCCGCGGCGATCGGATCGGTGTCGCCGATCGCAAGCAGGTTCTCGGCTGGCGCGACGAATCGCTCCGCGTGCGTCCCGTGATCGTGCTCGCCGATCATGCGGATGTCCTCGGGCGGCGGCGACACGCCCGGCTGCGGCGTCTCGGGCTGCGGCACCGCAGCGTTGAGCATCACCCGCTGCCCGACCCACGATGCATCGACGCCCTCGCCCACCGACTCGACCACGCCGACGCCGTCGGAGCCGCCGATGTGCGGATAGGTGGTGTCGAGGCCGGGCAAGCCGCGTCCCACCCACAGGTCGAGGTGGTTGAGCGCCGAGGCCTCGGTGCGGACGAGGCAGCATCCCGGCCCCGCGGCGGGATCGGCGAAGTCGCGGCGGAAGGAGACGTTGGGGGCGACCGGAGCGCCCTGTCGATCGACGGTGATGGCTCGCATGGGAATCGATGGTACGGATCGCTGCGAGGTCCGCCGCCGGCGCGACGGCGACCATGTTCGTACGGCGCCCTATCCTCGCGATCGTTCCCCACTCGCTCGACGGAGATCCGCCCCGATGAAGTCTCTCGATGCCCTGCTGTCCGCCTCGATCGTCACGCTCGCGTTGGTCGCATGCGGAGAGCAATCGGGCCCCGCACCGCAAGCCAGCGCCACCGCGACGCCCGCAACCGCCGTGGCCCCAGCCCCCGCGATGACGAGCGTCGCACCGAACGCAAGTTCGTCCGCGGCCACGCCCGCCACGCCCACCACGCCGCCCAACCGGGTGGTCGCCGGGCCGATCACCGCACAGCCGGGCATGGTCGACTTCGGGCTCGTCGAGCCGCGAGCGCTCGTCGAGGTCGAGGTGACGCTCACCAACAGCTCCGACCAGCCGGTCGAGATCATCGCCTCGAAGCCGACCTGCCAGTGCACCACCGTCGACATGACCGGCAAGGTGATCCCCGCGCGGGGAAGCATCACCATGCCCGTCTCGATGCAGACCTCCGCGGCGGTCGGCGTGAAGCAGGCCGCGGTGTCGCTTCTCTTCAAGGGCGTGCCGACGCCGATGCAGGTCGGCCTCAAGGCGGAGGTCGCCTACTCGGTCGTCGCGCGTCCGGTGCCCTACATCGATGCGCTCGACCCGAGTCGGCTGAGCGGAACGTTCGATCTCGAGTCGCCCGACGGAAAGCCCTTCGAGGTCCGCGCCGTGCAGGGGGAGGCGCCGATCTTCGTGGGCTTCGATCCGCGCAGCGATGCGCCTCGCAGCCGCTACACGCTGCGGTACGACTTCCGCGGCCTCAACGCCAACGCGGTGCCCAAGTACCTGCTCGTCGAGACCGATCGCGCCGACTGTCCGCTCGTCGATCTTCGCGTGCGGCATCCCGCGACCCGCATCGCCCCGCCTCTCAAGTTCGCGGAGTTCCGCTCGATGCTCGGGCGCGTGCCGGCCGGCGGCAGCGGCGAGTTCGATCTCGAGATCGAGGAGATGGGCAACCTGCGGATCGACACCGTCTACGCGCTCTCGCCCGACGCGACGGTCGAGCTTCTCTCGCAGACCTCCGACGGCAAGAACCTGCTCGTCAAGGTGAAGGTGACGCCGCGTCCGGGCTTCTCGGGTCTCCTGCAGATTCCGGTCACCTTCGTCGCCGGCGGACGCACCGCCGAGCAGCTCGTCTACGGCGTGGTGGGCGGCGCGACCGGTTGAGCCGGACCGTTTCGGTTCAGAAGTTCACCGTGAAGCGCAGGATGCCGACGAGGGCGTCGCTCGTCGCGACCGCCTCGCCGCCGGGATCGATCACGAACTGCAGGTCGGGCTGGATCGAGAGCCACGGGGTCAGCTGCAGGATGTAGAACGCCTCGAGCGTGCACTCGTAGGGCTTCGGGAAGAGCGTGGTGTCGTCGGTGAAGCGCACCATCGCAAAGCCGAAGCCCGCGGTGTCCTGCGGGCGGCCATCGATGGGGCCTTGCCATTCAAGTCCGCCCGAAAGCGACCACGCGGCGGGATTCGCCGACTGCTCGCTCACGCCACCCATCAGATACGCCGTCATGCCTGGGCCGTTGGAGTCGTTCTTGTCCGCGAGCCAGAGCGTCTGCTGCACGTAGCCGTAGAAGCCGTGCAGTCCGTCCTGGGTGCCCCCGCCGAAGGTCGGGAACTCGCCGGTGTGGCCCCATCCGCCCAGGGAGATCATGCCGTCCCGTTCGCCGGCAAGTTTCCACGTGAAGTCGGCTTCGCCCGCCACGAAGTAGCCCGCGACGTTGTCGAAGAAGGTCGAGGGGCTGCTCGCGCCAAGATCGCGGCGCGGGGCACCGACCGCCGGCGGAATGCTTCCGTCGTAGATCGCGAGCGAGAGTTCGACCTGCTCGACGGGCGAGCCCTCGAGCAGGATTCCGAACGACTGATTGGGGTAGAACGGAACGGAGATGTTCGTGATCGCCGGGTAGTTGAAGCCGTTGTTGATGAAGAGCGCTCCCGCCGTCGGGGACGCGAAGGAGTAGAGGTAGTCGAGTTGGCCGATCTGGACGGAGAAGCGATCGTCGAGCATCGACTGCCGATACCAAAGCTGCGAGAGCTGGGCGATGCCGGAGGCGATCGCGATGTTGTCGACGCCCTGATAGTCGCCCACGAGCTGTGTGCTCGGGAACTGCCCCTGCTCGAACTGACCGAGGGCGAAGACCTCCGCGCCCTCGAGCCCGATCAGCTTCCCGAGGTCGAGGGTGAGCTGCAGGTTGAAGAGGTGCGGGTAGTCGGTGCCGGTGCGGATGCCGCCGGAGAAGTTCGAGACGATGTCGAAGATCATCGACGCCTCGAAGTCGATGCCCGCGTCCTTGAGGTCGGTGCGGAAGCCCCACCAGTTGCCGCTCAGGGTCTCGTCCTTCCACGGCCAGACGCCTTCGGTCGGGGTCTGCGGATCCCGAAGCGGCCGGTCGTGATGGCGTTCCGATTCGTCCCCTCCCGCTTCGCCAGCGGCTCCCTGAATCTCGAGTGCGCCGGGGTGCTGCGGGCTGTCGACATGATGCGTCGGCGCGTGCGGTTGGCTCGCCTTGGGATCGATGCTGCTCTCGCGAGGGGGCGACGTCTCCGCAGCCGGCTCGTCGGCACCGGATGGCTCGACCTGCGCACCCGCTCCCTGCAGCAGCACGAACGCGCTGCACGCGGCAAGCAGTCGGATCGACTTCACGCGACCTCGCGAACGGCCCAAATCGCGTTGCTGGTGTCCGTCTCGATTCACTCGCGGAGACTACCAAGGCGTCCGCGCGATGGGGCGCCGCCGCCGAGCGCTCGCGCGATCGATGTCGCGTTGTGGTCGATCATGCCGAGGTACGTGCCCTCGTACGTGCCCTCGGTGCCCATCGCGTCGCTGAAGAGCTCGGCGCCGATCACGACTTCGTGGCCGCGTGCCGCGGCGCCGGCGAGGAGCGCCTCGATGTGCCGAGGTGCCACGGTCGACTCGACGAAGACCGCCGGAACGCCTCGCGCGACGAGCACCGCCACGAGCCGCTCGATGTCCCGCACGCCGGCCTCGGACTCGGTCGAGAGCCCTTGGATCGCAAGCACCTCGTAGCCGTAGCGCCGGCCGAACCAGCCGAAGGCGTCGTGGGCCGTGACGAGCACGCGCTGCTCGACAGGCACCGACGCGAGCACCTCCGCGGCGTAGGCGTCGAGCGCGAGGATCTCCTCGCGATGGCGGTCCGCGTTCTCGCGATAGATCGCCTCGCCCTCGGGATCCGCCGCCGCGAGCGCTTCGAGCACCACGTCGATCCCCGTCGCCCACACCGCGGGATCCATCCACAGATGCGGGTCGGCGGCGAGCGGATCGTCGGCCGGAAGATCTCGGCGCTCGAGAATCTCCTCGGCGACGAGATGCACCCGGCGGCCCGAGGCCGAGGCCCGCTCGAGCGAGTCGATCATGCGGCCCTCGAGCAGCACGCCGTTCGCGAAGACAAGGTCCGCGGCGAGGATCCGACCGAGATCCGACCGCGTCGGCTTGTGGAGATGCGGATCGATGCCCGGGGCGATCAGCGCTTCGACCTCGACCCGATCCCCACCGACGTGGCGAACGAGATCCGCCACCATGCCGGTCGTCGCAACCGCGCGGACTCGGGTCGACTCGCGGGCCGCTCCCTGCGATGCGGGCCCATCGCCGCATCCGGCAAGCCCGAGTGCCGCGAACCACAGCGTCGACGCGATCGAGCGCGCACCTCGCAGGATCACCGGCTGCCGCGCGGATCGCATGACGGGCCTCCTCGTCGAACCGTCCAAGCGCTCGGAGGGGCCCGAGCGAGCTCGAGAGTAGGACGGGAAGTTTGAGTATTCAAACACCGGCGCTCGCCACGCCCGGCGATTCCGCCGACCGGTCCGGACCGGTTGGGGGCGCCCCTACCATCC
>JBMTTG010000047.1:0-14887 GCA_049449095.1 Phycisphaerales bacterium
ACGCCGCACACCAGGACCACGCCGACGATGCCGCCGACCCACGCCCAGAGGTTCGCGGTGAAGGCGGACGCAAGCCCCGACGCGCCACCGATCGCACCAGTCGCCGCGACGACCCCCATCGACGCCAGCGCGAGGACGGCACCGATCATGAGGCCCGCGGAGAGGCCCGACCAGCCCGGCTCGACCGACTCGACCGACGCCGCCGCGAGCATCGGCGTGAACGCCGGCTCGATGCCGCCACGCGATCCGACCATCGCCGGCCCGCCGCTCTCGCCCTCGACCGGTTCGAAGAGACCGCTGCTCGCGGCCGGGATCTCGACGTTGTCCTCGCTCGAGTAGACCTCCTCGAGCAGCTCCGCGCCGAGCGAGGTCTCCTCGCTCTCGCGGGTGAGGTCGAGCAGGGCGCTCGAATCGCCGCGGGTCACCTCGCCGAACTCGGCGTTGCTGCCCGCGGAGTCGGCGAGGCCGATCGACTCGCGGCTCGCGCCGGAATCGACCACCGTCATGCCGGTGCCGCTGAGATCGAGCGGTTCGGACTGCTCCTCGAGCGGCGCCTTGATCGCCGGAGCGAAGCTCTCGGCGCTGTCGTCGAGGGCCAGCGGAATGCTCGGCTCGCTCTCGTCGCCGGTGAGCAGGTCGATCTGATCGACCTTGAACATCACCTTGTCGCGGTCGCGGAACTCCTGGATCTGGCCCTTCTTGGCCATCTCGAGGACCTCCTCGACGCTCTTGCCGAGCTTCTCGGCGACTTCCTCGGCGGTGTAGAACATCTTGGCCATGCGCAGGGCTCCCAAGAACGCGAATCGACGGTCGCGACGCGACGCCGAACCTCTCGGCGGCTCGGTCGACGAAGGGGGTACGGTAGCGGTCCGCCCACGCTCCCGCAACGAATCCGAAACCGTCCCGGCGACGGTTGCGGCGGCGGCGATCGAAGCGTGGTTTCCGAAGCAGGCGCGGGACCTTCCGTGGCGTCGCCGCCGCACCCCCTACCGGGTGCTGGTGAGCGAGGCGATGCTGCAGCAGACGCAGGTCTCCCGGATCGCCGAGCGGTTCCCGAGATTCCTGCGGCGATTCCCCTCGATTCGGGCGCTCGCCGCCGCGCCGCTCGACGAGGTGCTCGCCGAGTGGGAGGGCCTCGGCTACTACCGCCGCGCGAGACTCCTCCACGCCGCCGCCATCGAGGTGGTGGCGAGTCACGGCGGCCGGATTCCGTCGGACCCGAAGGGCATTCGATCGCTCCCGGGCGTCGGGCGCTACACCGCCGGGGCGGTCGCCTCGCTCGCCTTCGGCCTTCGCGAACCGATCGTCGACGGCAACGTGATCCGGGTCGTGCTGAGGCTCGACGGACGCCCGCTCGCGTCCGACGATCCGGCCGCGATCGACTGGTCATGGCATCGGGCTCGGGAACTCGTCGAGGCCGCGCGAGACCCTGCGGTCCTCAACGAGGGCCTGATGGAACTCGGGGCGACCGTCTGCACGCCCGCGAACCCGCGATGCGCCGAGTGCCCGCTCGCCGAACACTGCCGCGCGAAGGCCTCGGCGCAAGCCTCGAGCATCCCGCGTCCGAAGAGAGCCGCCGTTCGCCGCGAAGTGCACCACCACGCGATCTCGATCCGCGGCTCGAAGCCGGGATCGCGGCTGCTCCGGCAGCGGCCGGCGAAGGGCCTTTGGGCGGGGCTGTGGGAGTTGCCGACGATCGAGTCGCCGACCGCCCTCCCGGAGGCGGCGATCGCGGCGAGCCTCGGGATCCCGGAAGCGTCCTTGCGCACTCTCGGACGGTTCACCCACAAGACCACCCATCGCGACGTCGCCTTCCACGTGTTCGAGGTGGAGCACGCCGCCTCGAAGATCGCGCGTCGGAGCGACCTCGTTGAAGGAACCCGCGAGTGCAGCGACGCAGCCCGTCGTGAACTGGCGATGGGCGTGCCGCAGCGGCGGACGCTCGCGCTCGCCGAGCACGCCTGACATCACGGGACCTCAACCGGCGCTGGTGCGTGCGGGCACCGAGTCGACCGGCGCGGTCGACTCCGCCGAAGTGGCGGCCGCGCCGGCGGCATCGGCCGCCGAGGTCTCCGAGGCGGACTCATCCTCGGCGGCAGGCTCGGCGATCGACGCGGTCGACTGGTAGCCGATGCGACCGTGGTGGATCGAGACGAGGCTCTTCACGATCGAGTCCTCGACCTGCCGCAGCTGCCGGAAGGTCAGGCTGCACTCGTCGAACTGGCCGTCCTCGAGCCGCGAGCGGCTGAGCTTCCGCACCAGGGCCTCGAGCCTTCCCGGGCTCGGGTCGTGCAGCGTCCGCGAGGCGCTCTCGGCGGCATCGCAGAGCATGAGGATCGCGGCTTCGCGGCTGCGCGGCTTGGGGCCGGGATAGCGGAAGTCGAACTCCTGCACCGAGGTCTCGATCTCGCCGAGCGCCTCGGCGCGGCTCTGCGCGGCCCGATAGAAGTACTCGACGAGCGTGGTGCCGTGGTGGCTCTCGATGAAGTGGTGAAGCACCTTCGGCAGGCCATGTTCCTTCGCGAGCGCGAGACCGTCCTTCACGTGGCCGACGATCACGAGCAGGCTCATCGCCGGGCTCAGCTTCTCGTGGCGGTTGGGTCCGCCGGACTGGTTCTCGATGAAGTAGTCGGGCTTGTTGACCTTGCCGATGTCGTGGTAGAGCGCGCCGACGTAGACGAGCAGCCCGTCGGCGCCGATCGCGTCCGCCGCGGCCTCCGCGAGGGTCGCGATCTGAAGCGAGTGGCTGTAGGTGCCCGGCGCCCGCTGCTGGATCAGGCGAAGCAGCGGCTGACGCGGATCGCGAAGTTCGCTCAGCGTCAGGCCCGTCGCGACGTCGAAGAGCCGCTCGAGGCTCGGCAGGATGCCGAGCATCAGGAACGACGCCGCGAGCGCCGCCGACGCGCCGAAGAGCCCTTCGACCACCGGCTGCATCCAGCCGCCGCCGGAGAGCGGCACCTCGATCAGGCCGAGCAGCATGAAGGATCCGCCCGCCGCGATCGCCGCCCGCGCCCCCGCCCGCACGAGGCACGCGCGATGGCGAACCTCGCGCAGGTTGGCCACCGCGACCCCCACCGGCACCAACACCGCCAACGCGAACGCGAAGCCGCGATCGATCGACAGCACCAGGATCCCCACGAGCAGCGCCGTGACGATCGCGCCGAGCCTGCGGTCGTAGCAGAGCGTGGCGATCATGCCCCCGAGCATCGAGACCAGCACCACCGCGAACACGCCGCCCCGCGGCATCTCGACCACTCCGGCCACCCCGATCGCGGCGAAGCCGCTCGTGAGGGCGAGGAGACCGAGCATGCGACCCGGGTTCCGCACGATCGCCGGGTGAATCGCCGCGATGCCGAAGACCGCCAGCGACGCGGCGAGCGCGAAGAGTCCCGCCAGCCCCGCGAGGGTGCCGACGCGGTCGGCGAGGCGCTCCGCGAGGCGGGCCTGGGAGATCGACTCGGCGTACCGCGCGAGCTTCTCCGGCGTCACCTCCTCGCCTCGGGCGATGATGATCTCGTTCTGCGGGTGCCGCGTGAGCACCGGCTCGACGGAGCCTGCGGCCGACTCGGCGCCGGCCGCGGTCGACGCGGCGTCGAAGAGGATCGTCGGCTTGGGGTCCCGAAGGATCGGCGCGACCACGAAGCGCACCACCGGGCCCGGGAAGCCCGCCCGATCGGCGAGCCGCGAGAGCGCCCGGTCGATCGCCGCCGGATCGGTCGGCGCCAGATCGACCGCGGTCCGAAGCACCTCCGGCACGGAGTCCGAACCGTCGGCGGCCGGAACGACGAGTTCCTTCCGAAGCGTCGTCGCGAACAACTGGTACTCGCCGCTCGCGAGCAGCGGATCCTCGATCTCGAGCGAGCGGATGAAGCGGCTCGTCCACAGCCGCCAGTCCGCGAGCGGGCCGTCGGCGGAGCCGAACTCCTGCAGACGCTTCAACCCATCTTCGGAGAGCGCGAACTCCTCGCGCACCCGGGAGTCGATCTCCGCGACGTCGGTCTTGGCATGGACCGCGACGGGAAGGCCCTCGATCGCGGCGCGAAGCCGGTCGAGATAGGTCGTGTTCGGCCGGTAGATCCGCGGCGAGGATCGCTTCGCCTCGTCGCGCTTGCCGGCGGTCGCCGCCGCATCCACGACTTCGTACGCGACCGGATTCAGGCGATCCCGCACCGCGATGCGGCCCACGTGGATCTGCGGCTTCGACGAGGCCCAGTCCGCCACGAGGACGCCGGCCACCGCCACGAGCAGCACGAACGCGATCGAGTTGAGGACGCCTGGACGCCGCAGCGTCTCGGAGAGGTCGAACGTCGCCTTGGGCAGGGTCCGACGAATCTCCTCGCGGCGAGTCCGCGCCGGAGTCGTGGGCTTGGATCCGGTGCCTCGAGGTCGATTCATCGAGCGGACTCGCGCTCCGGCGCGCCGGGCTCCCGACTCGGGAGCGACGGCATGCGGACGGGGTTCGGACCCCGCCGCGGGGCGAGAGCCGAGGGGTCGAGTCTAGCCGGCAACCCCGAATGTCCGTCGGCTCGTTTCGAGCGGCCGATTCGCGCGAGTCGGCGGAGTCGCGACGGGTCCCTCGAGCGTCCGAGAATCGCATGCTTCGTCGCGGACGACGCCATGTCGATCGCTCGCCCGCTCCGATATCCTCCGCCCTCGATGCCGACCGGATCGCCCTCGAGCACGACGCCTCGGATTCGCGCGGGACTTCACCCCGCCGCGCTCCGAACGATCGGCATCGCGACTCTCGCGACCGCCCTCGTCGGCTGCGCCAAGCCGATCGCCAACTCGCCGGCACTCAACCGGACCGTCGAAGGCGAGAGCGAGACGGAGTACCTCTGGGCGACCACCATGCTCGACGCCGAGCAGCGGCGCGAGGTGGAAGGCGTGATGCGCACGCTTCCCGGCGATCGCACCGCCGAGGAAGTCGGGCCCGGTCCGACCACGGCGCCCCGCGGCCGATGGAGCGACCTTCCGAACGCCGCACGCCGCGCCGCGTCGAAGGCGGAGGTCGCGATCCTCTCCACGCGATTCGAGCCCGACGGCGCTTCGCTCGACTCGGCGGATCGGATCGTCTTCTCGATCGTCACGCTCACCTCCGAGCCGGGGCGGCTCGAGGTCTCGCGCGGCACCGACGGATCGGTCTACCGGGCCAGCGCGACGATCGGGCTGCTCGGCGAGCGCACCGAGACGGCCGACCGGCTCGTCGCGGAGCTCGCCCGCGAGGTCGAGGCGTTTGGACGCAAGCCCGAGCTCGCACCGATCCTCGACTGACGTCCTCGACCCCGTTCAGCCCGCGATCGGCGCTCGGCCAAGCGCCTGCTCGAGGCTCGTCGCGGCGCCGAACAGCGCTCGCTCCGCGAACGCGGGGGCCTGCAGCTGCACCGCGAGCGGCAGCGAGGCGCCATCGACCTCGGCGAAGCCCGCGGGGATCGACACGCCGCAGATCCCCGCGATCGCCGCGTTCACGGTGTAGACGTCGCAGAGGTACATCGACAGCGGATCGTGCTGGGCCGCGAGCCGGAACGCCGGCGTCGGGGCGGTCGGGCCGAGCAGCACGTCGCAGCGCTCGAACGCACTGGCGAACTCCTCGGCGATCCGTCGCCTGACCTGCAGCGCTCGGCGGTAGTAGGCGTCGTAGTAGCCCGCGCTCAGGACGTAGGTCCCGATCAGGATCCGACGCTTCACTTCCGCGCCGAACCCCTCCGCGCGGCTTCGCGCGTAGAGGCCTTCGAGATCCTCGCCGGGCTTCGCGGCGGCCCGGAAGCCGTAGCGGATCCCGTCGAAGCGGGCGAGGTTGCTCGACGCCTCCGCGGGCGCGATCACGTAGTAGGTCGAGATGCCGACCTCGGTGAGCGGCAGCGAGACGTCGACGATCTCCGCGCCGCGATCGCGGAACGCGTCCATCGCGCGGCGCACCGCGTCGTTGATCGCCGGATCGTTGGCCTCGGAGAGGTACTCCTTCGGCACGCCGACGCGAAGCCCGTCGCATCGCGCCTCCGCGCGGGGCAGCGTCGACGCGATCGCCTCGACGGGACGCGACGAGCTCGTCGAGTCGAAGCGGTCCTCGCCCGCGATCGCCTCGAGGATCGCCGCCGCATCGCGCACGCTTCGGGTGATCGGTCCGACCTGGTCGAGGCTCGATCCGAAGGCGACGAGGCCGTGACGACTCACCCGCCCGTAGCTCGGCTTGAGTCCGACGCAGCCGCAGAACGCGGCGGGCTGGCGAATCGAGCCGCCGGTGTCCGAACCGAGCGCCGCGTGGCACAGCCCGGCCGCGACCGCCGCGGCCGATCCGGCCGAGGAGCCTCCGGGCACGCGCTCGCGGTCCCACGGATTGCGCACCGGTCCCCACGCGCAGTGCTCGCCGGAGGAGCCCATCGCGAACTCGTCGAGGTTGGTCTTGCCGATCACGATCGCGCCAGCCGCCCGCAAGCGCTCGACGCAGGTCGCCTCGAAGGGCGATCGCCAGTGCTCGAGCATCCGCGAACTGCACGTGGTGCGCCCGAGCGTGGTCGCGATGTTGTCCTTGACCGCGACGAGCGCTCCCGCGAGCGGACCCGGATCCTCGCCCTGCGCGACGCGCCGGTCGATCGCCTTCGCCGCCTCGATCGCCTCGTCGGCGAAGACCTCGTGGAAGGCGTGAAGCGCTCCATCGAGCCGCTCGATGCGGGCGAGGATCGCCGTGGTCTCCGCCTCGGCGGAAGTCCGGCCCGACCGCACCGCCTCCACGTGATCGAGCAGATCCGGCATCGCTTCAGGAGGCATCGGCAAGCACCTTCGGGACGGCGATGAACGGTCCTTCCGAGGCGGGCGCCGCGGCGGTGATGGTCGCCACCGGAATCGTCGGGCCCGGCACGTCCTCGTCGAGCCGGTTCGAGGCGTCGAAGGGCCGGGTCATCGGCTCGACGCCTTCGCAGTCGACCCCGCGGATCCGGCCGATGTGGCCGAGCACCGCGACAAGTTCGCCGCGCAGGCGTTCGATCTCGGAGGCCTCGTCGCCGATCGCCAGTCGGGCGAGACGCGCGACCTTGCGGACATCGGCGGCGGTGAGCGGCGGCGCCTCGCCGGCTTCGGCGGCATCTGGCGATGAGGAGTCGTGCGGGGAGCGCATCGCCGAACGGTATCAGGCAAGGGATCGGAAACCGCCGCAGTCGCCTCGCGAAGCCTTCGCCTTTGGGGGGATCGTCCTCCATCGTCGGTACGATCCGCGGCTTCCCGACAAGGGCTCCGCCGCGATCGTGGTGCGAGGTCCCGACCTCCCTGTTCCTTCGCCTGGTCACCACCCGCATGCCTTCCCGCGCCGGCGCCGTCTTCAGTCTCATCGTCCGCACCGTGGTCGGCCTCGGCGCCATCGCCGTCGCGATTGCGGTCTTCGGCTGGCTCGCCTCCACCCGGGAGGTTCCGGTCCCGCGGCCTCCCGAGGAGGCTCGCCCGCGGCTCGTGGTGATCTCCGCCGAGGCGGTCGAGGTGCAGCGGAGCTTCAGCGGCTTCGGCACCGCCGACGCGATTCGAACCGCCGATGTCCCGGCCGAGGTGACGGGCGTGATCGAGTCGATTCCGGCCGGCGTGAGCGAGGGCTTCGTGGTCTCCGCGGGCGAGGTGCTCGCCACGGTCAACGCGCGGGACTTCCGCCGCCAGGCCGAGATCGCCGAGGAGACGCTCGCGGAACTCGACGCCCGCGCCGCTCAGCTCGACGTCGAGGAGCAGGCGGCCCGCAACCGTCTCGACCTCGCGAAGCGGGACGTCGAACTCGCCAAGCTCGAGCTCGTGCGGACGGAGAAGGCCCTCGCCGACGGGGCCGCGGTCGAACGCGAAGTCGATCGCGCGAAGCAGGCGCTGCTCGCGGTCGATCGCGCGGTGCTGCAGGCGCAGGAGTCGGTCGACGGCTTCATGCCCCGCCGGGCCTCGCTTCGGGCGGTCACCGAGAGCCAGCGGGCCGCGAAGCGCCTCGCCGAGCAGAACCTCGCCCGCTGCACCATCCGCAGCCCGATCGACGGCGTGATCGAGGACGTCGACGTCGAGATCGGCGAGAGCGTCTCTCCGGGACGGCGGGTCGCGCGGATCGTCGATCTGGGATCGATCGAGATTCCGCTCAAGCTGCCCTCGTCGGCGCGGCGGTTCGTGCGGGTCGGCGATGCGGTCGCGATCGAGCGCGATGCCGACGATCCCCAGTGCTGGCAGGCGAAGGTCGCTCGCGTCGCGCCGGTCGACGAGCCGGGAAGCCGCACGTTCACCGTCTACGCCGAACTCGAACAGTCCGCCGACGATCCACTCGCGCTGGTGCCGGGCACCTTCGTGCTCGGCACGGTTCGCTGCGGCGATCCGGAGACCCGCGTGGTCGTGCCGCGGCGCTCGGTCCGCGACGGCCGGGTGCTGCTCGCGGAAGCCGCCGGAGAAGCGCACTCGATCGCCACCCATCCGGTCGAGATCGAGTGGACCTTCGAGGCGGCGCTTCCGCAGTTCCCGATCCCCGACACGCAATGGGTGGTGCTGAGCGAGGAACTTCCGGCCGGCACGCTGGTGCTCCTCGACGGCTCGCGCGCGGTGAGCCCCGGCACCCTCGTGCGCCCGGTGCTTCCCGGCGGAGCCCCTGCCGCGATCGCCGGTGCCGCGAAGGCGCCCGAGGGAGCGATGCCGTGAGCCTCTCGGGCTTCGGCGTCCGCAATCCGGTCCCCGCAAATCTCCTTGCGGCCACCCTCATCCTCGGCGGCGTGTGGTCGGCGTTCTCGATGCGGCGGGAGTTCTTCCCCGAAAGCGCGCCCGAATCGCTCTCGATCGCGATTCCCTATCCAGGCGCGACGCCGACCGAGATCGAGGAGTCGATGGTCCGCAAGGTCGAGGACGCGGTCGCGGACCTCGAGGGCGTCAAGCAGCTCACCTCCAACATCGTCGAGGGCAGCGGGTCGATCCTCGTCGAGTTCGAGGACGGCACCGATCTGACCGAGGCGCTTCGCGACGCCGAGCAGGCGGTCGAGAGCCTCCGCGACCTGCCGCCCGATGCCGAGCGCATCCGGGTGATCGAGTTCGAGCCGAACCTCCCGGTCATCATGCTCACGCTCTACGGCGACGCCGACGAGCGGCAGATGAAGGCGGCGCTCCGCGCGATGGCGGACGACCTGCGCTCGCTGCCGGGCATGGGCACGGTGCTCCTGTCGGGAATCCGCAGCGGCGAGATCCGGGTCGAGGTCGATCCCGCCGCGGCGCTTCGCTACGGCATCGGACTACCGGAGGTCTCCGACGCGATTGGTTCGTGGATGCGCGAGGTGCCGAGCGGGTCGCTGCGCACAAGCGGCGGCACCATCAATGTGCGGACCCTCGGCGTGCTCGAGGAGGCCGAGCGGATCCGCTCGATCGTGGTGCGCACCGGTCCCGACGGCGAGAGCGTTCGCGTGGGCGACCTCGCCTCGGTCGAGGAGGGCTTCGTCGACACCCCGCTCGTGCGCCGCTTCAACGGCGCGCCCGCGGTGAGCCTCACCGTCTTCAAGACCGCCGACGAGGACGCGGTGAAGATCGCAGAGATGGTCCGCGGCTACGCGGCCGGAAGGCAGGGCCTGCCCTTCGAGGGCAACGCCGCGGAGCATCTCTTCGGCTCGCCCCGCCAGGCGGGCTGGGAACTCGGCCGATCGAGCGCCGCGGCGCTGCCCGGCGAGATCTCGCTGCACTCCGATCTCGCGCGCTTCATCGAAGGGCGTCTCGAACTCCTCAGCCGCAACGCGCTCCAAGGCGCGGTGCTCGTCTTCATCACCCTCTTCCTCTTCCTCAATCTCCGCATCGCGTTCTGGGTGATGATCGGTCTCGTGACCGCGCTCGCGGGCACGTTGCTCTTCATGACCATCCTCGGGGTGACCCTGAACCTCCTCACGATGTTCGGGCTGCTCGTCACCCTCGGCATGCTCACCGACGATGCGATCGTGGTGAGCGAGAACATCCTCACGCGGCACGAGGACGGCGAGGATCCTCCGACCGCCGCGGTGAAGGGTGCCGAACAGGTCGGATGGCCGGTCCTCGCCACGGTCTCGACCACGATCGTGGCGTTCCTGCCGCTGCTCTTCCTGCAGGGACGCATCGGAGCCCTCATGGGCGCGCTGCCGTGGGTGGTGCTCTGCGCGCTCACGGTGAGCCTGATCGAGTCGCTCGTCGTGATGCCGGCCCACATGCGCCACGCCCTCGACGGCATGGATCGCTCCCTGTCGAAGGGACGCGGGCTCATCGGTCTCGGCGACGCGTTCGGGCGATGGCGGGACCGACGGGTGATCGCACCGGCGATCGCCGGCTATGCGCGAATGCTCGCGTGGTGCCTCGAACGGCGATACCTCGTGATCTCGCTCACCTTCGCGGCGCTCGTGTTCAGCCTGGGCATGGTCGCGGGCGGGCGGGTGCCCTTCACCTTCCTCGCCGCCGACGACGCGGAGACGGTGATGGTCGACCTGCGCATGCCGATCGGCACGAGCATCGAGGAGACGCTCGCCGAGGCGAGGCGCATCGAGTCGGCGGCGCTCGATCAGCCCGAACTCAAGTCGGTGAGCCTCCTCGTCGGCGAGCGGGCCAACACGGACACGGGCAGCAGCGATCCGGCGAGCACGAACATCGCGCAGGTCGTCATCGAACTGAGTCCGGTCGAGGAGCGGGACCGCTCCAGCGGCCAGGTGATCGATGCGATCCGCAACGCGGTCGGACCCATCGACCGCGCCGAGCTCGTGGCCTTCCGCGAGGTCAGCGGCGGCCCGGGCGGGGCCGACATCACCGTCGAGGTGACCGGCGACGACATCGCCGCCCGCGAGGCGATCGTCTCGGAGCTGCGCGAAGCCCTCGCGGTGCTGCCGGGAGTCTTCGACATCGCCGACGACGACTTCGGCGCGCAGCGCGAGGTGCAGATCGAGCTCAAGCCCGGCGCCGCGGCGCTCGGATTCAGCGTCGCCGACGTCGCGAGGCAGGTGCGTGCGGCGATCTTCGGTCTCGAGGCCCACACCTACTCTGCCGCCCGCGAGGCCATCGACGTCCGCGTCCGTCTCGACGAGGAGAGCCGGCGGCGGCTCGGCAGCGTCGAGGCGATGTGGGTCGCGAGCCGCACCGGACAGATGGTCCCGCTGTCGGAGGTCGCGTCGCTCACCGAGGGCAGCGGCTACTCCGCGATCCGCCGCATCGATCGCCGCCGCAGCGTGACCGTCACCGCCGACACCGACGACGCCACGAACCCCGAGGCGATCTCCGAGGCGCTCGCTCCGACCCTCACGGCGCTGCAGGGACGATTTCCACAGATGAAGATCGACACCGGAGGTCGGCAGCGGAACGTGCGGGAAGCCTTCTCCAGCCTGCCGATCGCCGCAGGCGCCGCGATCCTCATGATCTATGTGATCCTCGCGTGGCTCTTCGGAAGCTACTTCCAGCCGCTCGCGGTGATGCTCGCGATCCCCTTCGGCATCATCGGCGTGGTGTGGGGCCACTGGCTGCTCGGCTACGACATGACCTTCCTGAGCCTGATCGGCTTCGTCGCGCTCGCCGGCATCGTCGTGAACAACTCGCTCGTCTACGTCGACTTCGCCAACCGATTCCGGCGCGAGGGCCATGGCCCGATCGAGTCGCTGATCGAAGCAGGCAGGCAGCGACTTCGGCCGATCGTCCTGACGAGCATGACCACCGTGCTCGGGCTCTCGCCGCTCATGCTCGAGCAGTCCTTCCAGGCCCGCTTCCTGATTCCCATGGCGATCTCGATCTCCTTCGGCCTGATCAGCGCCACGGTGCTGACGCTGATCGTGCTGCCGTCGGTGCTCGTCGCGATCGAGGACCTCAAGAGGCTCGCGACGTGGGCATGGACCGGCGAACGGAGCGAGGAACCATCGCTCACGGCCGCGGATCCGGCGAAGCCGGCGTAGCGCGAACCGATCGCCGTCGGCGTTTCGGCGCGGTCCGCCGATCCTGCCGGATTCCGGGCTACCGTGCCGCAATGTCGCTCTCCACCGCCGTGCCGAGGGACGTCCGAGGGTTCCGAGCGCGCCGAGACGAGCCGCGAAGTCCAGGAACTCCGAGAGTCGTTGCCCCGAGAATCGACGCCTTGCTGGTTGACCAGCCTCCATCGCGGAGACATACTTCAGACATCTACTCCCCGCCTGACCAGCCTTCGGGCCTCGGGCGGGGTTATTTCTTGCGCGGTGTCTTCAGGCGTCCCCGGGGAACCGGCCATGCCCGCTGAGCCTTCGATCAAGCGGGCCTTCGCATTCTTCGACGGGCAGAACCTGTTTCATGCCGCCCGGTACGCGTTTGGCCATCGCCATCCGAACTTCGATCCGCAACGTCTCGCCGCCGCGGTCTGTGACGCACGGGGCTGGCGTCTCGACCGGGTGCACTTCTACACGGGTGTGCCGAAGCGAGGCGATCGTCCGGGCTGGCACGACTTCTGGATGCGGAAGCTCGCGGCGATGGGCGGACGCGGCGTCATCACCCGATGGCGGCCACTGCAAATGCGAGTCGAGCGCGTGACGCTTCCCAACGGCGAAGTCGCGCAGCTGCGAGTCGCTCAGGAGAAGGGCATCGACGTGAGAATCGCCGTCGATGTGGTGCGCTACGCCATCGAGGGCCTCTACGACGTGGGACTGATCTTCAGTCAGGACCAAGACCTCGGCGAGGTCGCCACCGACATCCGCGCCATCGCCGCATCGCAGGGCCGATGGATCAAGCTCGCGTCGGCCTATCCCGAGCCGCCGCCCGGATCCCATGGCCGCGGCATCGATCGCACCGACTGGATCCCCTTCTCGAAGTCCTTCTACGATCGATGCCTCGATCCCGTCGACCATCGCCGCTCGAACACCCCTCTCGACGATCTCGAGACCCGCGGCTGAACGGTCACCCCCCGCCACGCAGCGCCGCAGCGATTGCCGCAGCCGCCGCGAGGCACGCCGCTTCGTCCGCCGCGGCGACCTCGCCCGACGCGACGCCGCGGTAGAGATCCGCGATCGCCCACCCCGCCGTGCGAGGATCGTGCTCGTGTCGAGGCACGAGATGCACGTGCACATGCCGCGCGGCCTCCGCGAAGGAGAGCACGTACACCCGCTCGCAGCCGGTGACGGCCCGGATCGCGGCGGAGGCACGCGCGACGATCCGACCCAGTTCGCCCGCCTCCGACTCGGAGAGTTCGTCCATGGTGGCGGCGTGCCGCACGAGGTCGACGATCGTCCAGCCGGCGACCGGCGAAGGAGACGCATGCCGCCGCAGGCGGAAGCCGCCGATCCGGAGGAGTTCGCAAGGGTCGGCCCTCGCTTCGCCGGCGAGACCTTCCTCATCCGAGCGAATCGACCGGCAGATGGGACAAGGGACTTGCACGGAGAGGCTCCAGTGCCGGCGGCCGCGGATCGTCCGTGACGCCGGCGATCGATATCTTGCCCGCATGATCACCTCCCTGCTGCTCGTCGGACTGCTTGGCCTCCCACATCCCGCACCCGCGCCGCAGAAGGTCGCCCCGGCGCCTTCCACCGCGCCGACCTCGCCCCCCGCGCGGGTCCGCACGCCTTCGGCGAAGCCGGTGGCCGGCGAGATCCGCTTCGGCGAACGGGAGAAGCTCTTCAACGGCAAGGACCTCGACGGATGGAAGCCGTTCCTTCCCAACGGCGAGGACCCCAAGGGCACCTGGTCGGTGAAGGACGGCGTGCTGGTCTGTGCGGGCCAGCCGATCGGCTACCTCCGCACCGAGAAGACCTACGAGAACTTCGAACTCGAGGTCGAGTGGCGCTTCGATCCGGAGAAGGGCCCTGGCAACAGCGGCGTCCTCCTTCGCGTGCAGCCGCCCGACGAAGTCTGGCCGAAGTCGATCGAGGCGCAGCTCCACTCCGGCAACGCGGGAGACATCTGGAACATCGGCGAGTTCCCGATGACCGCCACGCCCGCCCGCACCGAGGGCCGCCGCACCCGCAAGGAGCACGCCAGCTCGGAGAAGCCGCTTGGGGAGTGGAACCGCTATCGCATCGTGATGAACGGCGGCGAACTCAAGCTCTTCGTGAACAACGTTCTTCAGAACGCCGCGTACCGCTGCGAGGTCGTCCCGGGCTTCATCGCCCTGCAGTCGGAGGGCGCACACATCGAGTTCCGCAAGGTCGATCTGCGCCCGATCCTCGCGGCGAGTTCGCCAAGCGCCGGGAACGCGACCGCGGACTGAGCGATCGATCCCCGATCGATCCGTCGAAAGCCTCAGACGAGCGGCAGCGGTCCGTCGTCGCGGTTCGGCGACTCGCTCGCCGCATCGCGACGGCGAACCTGTTGGCGCAACTCCAGATCCCTTTCCTCGCGCTGGTCCTGCCACGAGACCGCCCAATCGAGGTGCCGCGCGATCGAGAGGATCGACATCGGCATGAGAAAGAGCAGCCCCAGTCCGCACGCGAGGCCAAGCAGCGCCGCGAGCAGCATGAAGGGCGCGATCAACGCGGCGAGCACGAAGACGAGCACCGCCGCCGCGGGCAGTCCGGCCACGCACCAGAGATAGAGCTTCGCCCACTTCGCGGTCTCGTCATCCTCCATCCAGTCCGCCCAGCGGATGAGAAGCAGGGCCAGCGCGACAAGTCCCGCGAAACCGATCCCCCACGCCGCGACCGCCGACCACTCGAACGCCGCGTGCAGCGGACTGCCGGCAACGAACGCCCCGCCGCGATCGAGCGCAATGCCGATCGGCCAGCCCACCTGCAGGTACCTCGCCCAGCGACGCAGCCTCGATCGCGGACCGAGCCCTCGCTCGACGGCTTCGGGATCGTCGAGCGGCGCCGCGAACAGAAAGACCCCGCCGGCCCAGATCGACTCGATGACGATTCCGATCGCCCCCATCGCGAGCGGATCGAGCGGCGCCATTCCGGCGACGACGAGTCCGCGCCACACGAGTGACGCCACCGCCGCCGCGGCCGCGATC
>JBMTTG010000048.1:0-14658 GCA_049449095.1 Phycisphaerales bacterium
AGCGTGGTGTGGCGGGTCGGGATCGCGTGACGTCGTCTTCGCCCGGTGCTCACGCGTGATGCGCGGAAGTCGGCAAGTCCGTGGCGAGATTCGCCCGATCATGATGCTGCGGGCGATCTGATCGGAGCGTCATCCGCTCCGCGATCTGCACCGCGTTGAGCGCGGCGCCCTTGCGGAGCTGATCCGCCACCGCGAAGAGCCAGAGCCCGCGGCCGGGCGGCTGGCTGGGATCGATGCGGACCCGACCGACGAGGACTTCGTCGCGTCCCTCGGCGTCGCGGGGCTCGGGGGCCCGGGATCCGGGGCTTCGATCGAAGAGCACGACGCCAGGCGAGCTCGCCAGGAGTGCTCTGGCTTCCTCCGCCGAGAGGCTTCGCTCGAGCGTGAGGTTGATCGCCTCGGCATGGGCTCGTCGCGTGGGCACGCGCACGCAGGTGGCCGACACCGCGAGTGCCGGAGCGTCCCAGATCCGGCGGCTCTCGCTGCGGATCTTGAGTTCCTCCTGGTTCTCGCCGTCGAGATCGACCGGCGACTCGTGGCTGAAGACGTTGAAGAGGCAGGGACTCTTGAAGTGACGAGGCTCCGGAGCGCGGCCGGCGGCGTGGGAGCCGATCTGCGACTCGAGTTCACGCAGCGCCGCGGCCCCGGCGCCCGAGACCGCCTGATACGTGCAGAGCGTCATGCGGGCGATGCCGGCGGCACGGCGGATAGGTTCGACCGCCATCAGGGCGTTCGCGGTCGAGCAGTTCGGGCAGGCGATCAGTCGCGGCGACGGATCGCGTTCGAGGAGGTGCCCGTTGATCTCCGGGACCACGAGCGGGACGTCCGGTTCGTGCCGAAACGCGCTGGAACAGTCGATGATGGTCGCGCCCGCTTCGAGCAGCATCGGGACCAGGCGGCGGCTCGCATCGGCGCCGCAGGCGAGAAACGCCAGGTCGATCGAGGCGAGATCGGCTTGGTCCGGATCCTCCAGTCGAAGGGCCTTGCCACCGTGCTCGTCGAGACCGGTGCCGGCGCTGCGGCTCGAGGCGAAGACCCGCAACGACTCGAGCGGGAAGCGACGTTCGCGAAGGATCGCGATCAACTCGCGGCCGACGAGCCCCGTGGCGCCGAACACGCCCACTCGCCAACCGTTCCGATCGAATTCGCGCCGCATCCGTCGAAGCCTCCGTGCCCGGAGGAGCCTACCACCGCCAGCACGTCGGGGTTCTCGATCGCGTCGACGATCTCGACGAACTCGAATCGACTTGAAGCGGCCAGCGTCGAGCGGAAGAACGTGCGGCTTCAAGCCGTGATCGTCGGGAGACTCGACGGCCCCTGTCGAAAGGCGTTGCCCGCGGCGCCATCGTCGCCACGATTCCGGCGATCCTGGACCGGCGGAGATCCCGCATCGATCGCGAGGGCGCGGCCGGCGGCGAACCTATCCCTTCGCGCTCACGAGGTAGAACCTCGCCACCTCGGCCTCGAAGGGTTCGCCGTCCTGGGGCACGATGCGGTAGCCGCCCTCCATGGTGCCCCATGCGGTGCCGAGCGGGGCGTAGCTCGAGTACTCGAACACGCCGCCGGGTGCGATCTCGGGCTGACGGCCGACGACGCCAAGGCCTTCGACCTCGTGGGCGGTCCCTTCGGCATCGACGATCCGCCATCGCCGTCCTTCGACCCGCACCGGCTCGCTTCGCTCGTTGGCGATCGAGATGCGGTAGCCGAAGAGCCACTTCTCCGCCGAGGGATCGGATCGCTCGGGAAGGAAGCGGGGCTCGGCGCGGACACGCACTCCCTGCGTGAGTCGCTCGGAGCCGTGAGGGGTCGGTGCAGTGGTGACGGCGGACATGGCCGGAACGATAGACCCGACGGGCCGGCGGGTCGATTCCCCTCGTCGGCACCGCGGCCGCCCCGGCGATTCAGTCGCCCTGAAGCAGGAGTCGGGTGGTCTCGACCGGATCGCCGCCATCCTCCGACGAGACCATCGCGAGGTGGAAGCCGCACTTTCGAAGGGTCGCCACGTCCTTGCTCTCCCGGATGCCATGAAGGCTCAGCAGGATCTTCCGATCCTCGACGAGCCCCGCGAGCCGCACGCTTCGGGTGAGGTCGACGTCCCCCGTCGAGGGGTCCCGGTTGTCGATCGCGATCAGGCAGCCGGAGGCGTGGGGGAACCCGACGTGGCGAATGGTCCTGAGAAGGTTCCATTCCTCGTGGGCCAAGAGCACCGAGGTCATGGCGAGTTCGCTCGCGAGGATCTGGTAGTCGATCACCTCGCCTTCGGTGAGCGCTTCGGCGACGAGGAGCACCGCATCGGCGCCCCACGCCCGGCTCTCGCGGATCTGGTGGGGATCGATGACGAGCCGGTGATGGAGCAGGGGCAGCGGCACGGCCGACCGGATCGCGGCGATCGCGTCGCGCGCGGCGGACGGATCGTCCGTCTCACCTTCGACCAGCGCGAGCGCCGACGCGCCGGCCCGCTGGTACCGTCGGGCCATGGCGAGCGGCTCGAAGTCGGTTCCGTGCGCGGCATCGCACAGGCGGATGCCGCCCACGATGCGGAAGGGGCTGTCGCCCCGACGCTCGACGAGGGCTTGGAAGAAGCGGCGGGCGTCGCCGGCTTCGCGGATCGCTTCGTCGAGGTCGGCTTCAGACCAGGCCGACTTGGACTTCGCCACCTGCGCTCGGGTTCGGGCGATCGCGGCTTGCAGGTACGAGGTCATCGAGTCGACAGGTCCAGAGCGGCGTCCCGAGGGAATCGGCGCGAAGGCGTGGTCGTCCGCAGCGATCGTGGTGCCGATCGGAATCGGCGAGATCGATGTCGCGAGCCGAGGGTTCGAGGGTAGTCCATCGGGAGCGACGTCGTCCGAGGCGAGTTCCCCCGCGATCCCCGCGATCTCGGATCGCGAATCTCCTCCGGGCTCGGTGCTGCCGATCGCCCTGGCCCTTGCGGCGATCGTCATCCTCGTGGTCGCGATCCGGCGGCAATGGTGGCGTCTTCGCGACGAGGTCGGCCCGACCGTGCGTCTTCGCGGCGATCTCTCGTTGATCGCGTTCGCGGCGATGATCCTCGCGGGCGGCATCGGGGCCGGGCTGGCGGTGCGCGGCGAGGACGGTTCGCTCGCTCGGATCGCATGGACGATGGGCGGCCTCGCCGCGGGGCAGCTTCTTGCGGCGGCGCCGTTTCTCTGGCTCCTTCGTGAAGCTGCTCATCACCCTCGCGACGCTTCGCTCGGCGGCGCGATCCTCGCCGAGGATCGCACGGCAAGTTCCACTGGGCGATCGCTCCTGCTCGGACTCGGCGCGATGGCCTTCGCCTATCCGGTCATCGCGACGCTCGGTCAGATCGCCTCGCTGGTCGAGACGGCGATCCGCGGCGAGCTTCCGAACCCGGTCGCACACGACACGCTTCGAGCGCTTGTCGAGGGCGGCGGGTTCGCGACGGCGGCGGGGCTCTCGATCTCCGTGCTCGTGGTGACGGCAATCCCATGCTGCGAGGAGATCGCCTATCGAGGGCTGCTGCAGCCGGCGATCGGGCGCGGGATCGGCTGGTTCGTGCAGCGCGGTTCCGGCACGCCCGCTGGATCGGCCGGAAGCCGATGGCTCGCCATCGGTCTCACCTCGATCGCCTTCTCGCTGATGCATCTCTCGGCGCTGCCGGAAGCCTCGCGCGGCGCGGCCCTCGTCACGCTTGCCGCGGTGTCGATCCTCCTCGGATGGCTCTACGAGCGGAGCGGGCGGCTATGGGCCCCGATCGCGGCGCACGGCCTGTTCAATGCGATCAACCTCGCGATCGCGCTGCTTCCGGCCTGATTCGCCGCTTCAGCCGTCGCCGAAGGCGATCGTCTCGTTGGGAGCCGGCATCAGGACCTCGCGATCACTCGACCGCAGTCTGCTCGCGAGCGCTTCGCGCGAGGAGTCGGTCCCGTGGTTGAGGGCGATCCGTCCGGGCGGTTCGCTGCCGGACCCGGCCCACTCGACCAGTTCCTCCGCCGAGGCGTGGCCGGAGTAGCCCTCGAGCCGGCGTATCGAGGCTCGCACCGGAACGACCTTGCGATCGATGCGTGCATGGGTGCAGCCGTCGATCAGGCCGCGTCCAAGGCCACCCTCCGGATACCAGCCGCTCATCGCGACGCGGACGTCCGCGCGAGGCAGGCCTTCCGCAAGGTGATGGAGGATCGGGCCGGCATCGCAGAAGCCGGCGCCCGCGATGATCACGCTCGCCCGCCGCGCTGCGATCTCGAGCGACTGCTTCCGGCTGAAGAGCGCTCGCATGCCCGTCACCGCGAACGGGTCGCCTCCTCGTTCGATCTGGTGGCGAAGCGCCGGCGCGAGGTCCTGCGGGCGGTCGCGGAGACGGCGGAGGGCGAACTCCGCCATCGGCGCATCGAGGTAGACCGTCAAGCCTTCGAGATGGCCTCGCCGCGCCGCGGTCGCAAGCCGCCAGACGATCTGCTGTCCGCGGCCGAGCGCGAAGGTCGGCACGAGCAACGTGCCCTCCTCGCGCCGGACTTCGTCGAGCACCTCGGCGAGATCGCGGTCGGGATCGGGCGCATCGGCGATGAGCCGATCGCCGCGAGTCGATTCGAGCACGAGCAGCTCGCACGGAGGCGGCGGATCGGCGGCGCGAAGGAGTCCGGTGTGGGGGCTTCCGAGGTCGCCCGAGAAGACCGCGATCGGACGCGGTCGACCCTCGAGCTCGACGATCGCATGCGCGGCGCCGACGACGTGACCAGCATGACCGAAGCGGACCGCGAGCCCCCGGCCGATCGCCCCACGCTTGCCAAGCGGAAGCGGCCGAAGCATCCGGAGCGCCGCTTCGACCTCGTCCGCCCGGTAGAGAAACGGCGGCTCTGCAGGCGCCGGCGTCGGCGGCAGCGACTTCGGATCGTCGTCCGGTCCGAGCCAGAAGGGAACCGCCTCCGGCCACGTGCCGCGCTGGTGCTCCTCGAGCCTGACCTTCTGAAGCCTTGCCGACCCTCGAAGCACGCGTGGCAGCAGGTCCGCGGTGCCTTCGGTGCAGAAGATCGGTCCTCGAAAACCAAGCCGCGGCAGCATGGGCAGTCGGCCGCAGTGGTCGACGTGGGCATGGGTGACGATCACCGCGGCGAGCGAGGCGAAGTCGAGCAGCGGGGGATCGACGTTTCGCCACTCGCTTTCCCGGGACCCTTGGAAGAGTCCAAAGTCGACGAGCACCCTCCCCGCGGGTGTCTCGAGCAGCGAGCAGGAGCCGGTGACCTCGCCGGCGGCGCCGAAGCAGGTCAGAGCGAAGGGGGATGCGGGCGAGGACACTTCGCGATCCTAACGGGTTGCCATTCGCGAACACCCGACCCCCAAAGCGACACCGCCGGCAGTCTCCTGCCGGCGGTGCGTTCTTTCTCCGGAACTCCTGTCTCTCTCCCGCCCCTTGTCAGAAAGAGGGTCGGGTCGTTCGGGATGTCTCCGCGTTCAGCGGCGGCGGCGACGGGTGGCGACCGCGCCGAGAGCGAGCACCGCAAGCGAGGCGGGGCCCGGGATGTAGAGCACCTGGAAGTCGCCCGCGATCTCGACCTGATCGCCCGCGCCGAGCGCGAACGAGAGGATCAGGCCGTAGCTCGAGTTGACGACCATCGGGCCGGGAATGCTCGGGCCGGGAAGGCCGTCGACCGCGGAGAAGGTTGCCGAACCGCCGGCGGGGGCGGTGAAGCTGAAGGGCGCCGTGCCGACCGCCAGAACGGGGTTGCCGTCGATGGTGCCGGTCATCAGGGCGTTGCCGAAGTTGCTGCTCAGCATCGCACCGCCGCCGTCGAGGTCGGTGAGGAGGCCCGCAACCTGACCGCCGATCAGCGTGCCGTCGCTCCAAGGCGTCGTGATGCCGATGCTGATGCCGAGGGTGTAGTAGTGCGTGGTCGTGTCGTTGTTGGCCACGACGATCGAGAAGGACGCGATGTCGAGGTCGCCCAGACCCGCGCCCGCGACGCCATCACCCGGCTGCGTCGCGAGGTGCACGGCGTAGTTGAGCCCCGAATTGCCGAAGGGGGCGCCGCCGAGGAACGTCACGGCGCCAGACATGCCCTGGTAGCCGTTCGAGTTGTAGAGGGAGAGGTTGCCGTCGGACGAGACCATGTCCAGCGAGACGTAGGTCTCGTTGGTGAACCCGGCCGAGGACATCGAGGTGGTGAGGGCGACCGCTCCGCAGGCCAGCCCAACACGAAGACATGAACGCACGGGGAACTCTCTTTCTCCCTTCGCGTCCCTCCCAATTGCCTCGAAGAACGTAATCCGGGTCCGAGAGGTGTCCAGTTTTGGAAGCCGAATTTCCGGAGGAAAGTCCGAGCCCCACCAGTCCTTCACAGGTCGCCGACTCCGATTCGGGTCGGATTCGAGCCGAATCGGCGGATCCTGGAAGACGCGTCCTGTGGTGAGTTATCGATCTAAATCGCTATCAGATAACACGTTGCAAACCTGATGCCCAGCTCGGCCCGGTCCGGTCTGGATCGAGTCCTTGGGGCCGCGGGGGAGTCCGGGGGCGATCGTCTCGCCCTGTCTCCGCGTGCCCCAATCTTCCTTAAAGGAGGAGTCAGCAGCCGGAAGGGCGGGTGGCGATCGCCGATCCGGCGTGGTGACTTGCCGGGCCGCCCTTCGCGGCGAGGCCGGGTTTGGAGATGCTGCGTTCGGGGGCACCGACTCAAGGCGTGCGGAAGACCCACCGGGGCTTGGCAACGCCAAGGGAACTCGGGTCGGTTCCGCCGATAGTCTCCCCCGATGCTCGCGGTGGTCTGGGAAGTCGGCGAGGAACGCTTCACGGTCGACGCCTCTCAGGTCGTCGAGGTCGTGCCGGTGGTCGCGCTGCACCGTGCGGCTGGCCTGCCGGCGTGGGTGCTGGGGCTCGGTGACTACCACGGGAGGCTGATTCCGATCCTTGATGCGGCGAAGCTCGTCGACGTTTCGCCGTCGCCGCCGAGTCTCGGCGCACGGGTCTTGGTGCTGGCCGTCGAGGCGTGCGGGGCTCGCCGCCTCGTCGGCCTTCAGGTCTCGGCGGTGCAGGGCGTCGCGTCGATCGATCCGGCCGATGCGACGGGCCATCGGGGCTTCGCCTCCACCGAGGCTCCGCACCTTGGCGCGGTCGTTCGGATCGGCGAGCGCACCGCGAGGCGGGTGGTGCTTGATCGATTCCTCGCTGGGTCGAATGGCGAACTGCTCTTCGGGGCGGACGAACGGTCCGACGCTGAACGATCGGCGCACGTGCTTCGCGAGGACCCCGCCGCGTGACCGATCCGCTGCTGCTCGAACTCCTCCGGCAACGCACGCCGCTTCACCCTCGCCTTCTCGAGGGAGAGGCGGGCTCGCTGATCGTCCATCGCCGCATGCAGGCGCTCGGCATCGCGGATCCGGCGGCGTATCGCGAACGCGTCGCCGGCGATCCCGTCGAGCTCGAAGCGCTCGTGGTGGCGGTGGCGGTGCCGGAGACCTGGTTCTTCCGCTACCGGACGAGCTTCGAGTTCCTCGCGGAGTGGCTCCGCCGCCGTCGCCAGCAGGCACCGAACTCGATCCTCACCGTGCTCTCGGCGCCGTGTGCGACCGGTCAGGAACCGCTGTCGGTGGTCGCCACGGCGATCCACGCGGGCTGGCCGCTCGACCGGATCGAGATCGATGCGATCGATGCGAATGCCGGCGCGATCGCGATCGCGAAGGCCTCCGCCGTCGCATCGCTTCCGGTCCGCGAGCCGCTGCCCGAATGGGCGTCGAACTGCTTCGCCGCGCAGGACGGTGGTGTCGTCGTGAGGCCGGAGGTGCTTTCGCGAATCCGATTCGCGCACGCCGATCTGCTGCAGTGGAATCCGCCGGACGGTCGACGCTACGACGTGATCCTCTGCCGGAACTTCCTCATCTACCTCTCGGTGGAGGCTCGTCATGAGATGCTTCGCCGATGCGAGCGCTGGCTGGCGCCGCACGGTCTGCTGCTCGTGGGCCACGCCGACCACGACGCGCGATCGATCGAAGGCTTCGTGAACGTCGGCGTGCCGCAGACCTTCGCCTATGAGAGGCGTCGCGAGGCGGCGCCGGCCGAAGCCGCGCCTCGCCGCACGACGCCGACACCTCGGGCTGCGCCGCCGCAGCCGGCTCCACGCCGTCGCGAACCGATCGCGCGAACGCTGCCGACGTCGAAGGTGGCATCGCCGGTCGCGCCGGCGGCCGTGCAGGCCGCGCCTCCAGCGCTGGCCGACGCGCGGCGACTCGCCGATCAGGGGCGGCTCGAGGAGGCGGCGACGATCGCCGGAGCGCTCGCCGAGCACGACGACGCTCGGATCGAGGCGCTCGAGCTTCTTGGCAGCGTGCGGCTCGCCCAAGGGCGAGGCGATTCGGCGCGAGAGTGCTTCCGACGGCTGGTCTATCTCGTGCCCGGTCACGAAGCGGGCCTGTTGCAGCTGGCGCTTCTGAGCGAACAGGACGGCGATCACGAGGCGGCCGAGCGTTACCGCGAACGGGCCCGTCGCGCCGCAGCTCGGGAGGCCGTCGAATGAGCGAAGCCGCACACGACGCGACCCGGCGGCTGCTCGAGCGTCCGCTCGGGCCCGAGGAACTGGAAGCGCAGACCCGCGAGGTCGCGCGGGTGCTCGAGGAGGATGCCTGCGATCGCACGAGCATTCTCGTCGTCGAGTGCGGCGGAGAGCGGATCGGCCTTCCCGGCTCGCTGGTGCGTCGCGTGAGCGGGCCATCTCCGGTGCATCGCGTGCCGCATCGGTCGAACGCCGTCCTCAAGGGCATCGTCAACCTCGGTGGGCAACTCTCGCTCGTGGGCGATCTCGTCGCGTTGCTCGAGCTCCCGCGGCCTGCGGGCGCGAAGGCCGGCGACGCCGAGCGTGATCGCCGGATGCTCCTGCTTGGCGAGAGCCCCGAGCAGTGGGTGGTCGAGGTCGACCGCGTGCGCGGGGTGCTGCGCCTCGAGTCGGCCCGCCTCGAGTCGCCACCGGTCACGATCCGCGCTGCGCGGGATCACCACTCCGAGCATCTCGTCGATCTTCGCGAGGGCGAGGTCGCCGGCGGTTCCGGACGGATCGCGGTGCTTGGCGCCGACAAGCTTCTCGCGGGCTTCCGGAGGAGCCTGCCATGAGCGATCTCGGCGGCTTCTCGCTGTTCGAACTCTTCAAGGCGGAGGCCGAGACCCACGGCGCGACGCTCGATGAGGGACTGCTTCGGCTCGAGGAGGATCCGACGGACGTCTCGGCGATCGAGCCGCTCATGCGGGCAGCGCACTCGCTCAAGGGCGCCGCCCGCATCATCGGCGTCGACCTCGCGGTGCGGCTTGCCCACGCGATGGAGGACTGCCTCGTCGCCGTGCAGAAGGGGCAGGAGACGCTCGTGCCGGCGCGGGTCGATCAGCTGCTTGCCGGCACCGATCTGCTCAAGCAGCTCGGCAAGATCTCCGAGAGCGAGCTTCCCGCGTTCAACGCGACGAACGAATCCGCGGTCGACGCGCTGGTCGAGTCGTTGCGGCATCCCGCCGAGGCGGCGCCCGCGCCGAAGCCCACGGAGTCGTCCACGCGAGTCGAGCCTCCGGCCGTCGCTGGCCCCGCCACGACCGAGCCGTCGGCGCAGCAGCCGTCCGCCGAGCCCGCACCGGCGGAGAAGCCAGCGCCACCGGCCGAGTCGCCGCCTGCGAGCGCGACTCCCGCATCGCCTGAGCCTCCCTCGCCGGCGGTCGAAGCTGCACCGCCGCCGGTCACGCGCGAAGCGTCCGCGGCATCGCCGGCTCCACCAACCTCGCCGCCAACGGCGCGACGCGCTGCGGCGAGGCCCGCCACCGAGGTCAAGACGCTTCGCGTCAACGCGGACAACCTCGACCGCATGATGCGACTCGCGGGCGAGATGATGATCGAGTCGCGGCGGTTCCAGACGCTTCGCGAGTCGGTCAGGCAACTCAAGCAGGAACTCGAGGGCCTCGAGGACCGGCTCGAGGAGAGTTCGCGTCGGTTCGGCGGGGATCCCCGCGCGGTGGCGACGATCGCCTCGATGCGGGAATCGATCGGCGGCGGCCGACGCACGCTGCTCGGCCACGCATCGGATCTCGAGAACATGTTCCGCCGCACCGAAGAGGTCGCGACGGCGCTCTATCACGAGGTGATCGGCAGCCGGATGCGTCCCTTCGCCGACGGCGCCGCGGGCCTGCCGCGCATGGTGCGCGATCTCGCGAAGGGTCTTGGCAAGCAGGTCCGCTTCGAGATGCTCGGCGGCACGGTGCCGGTCGATCGCGACATCCTCGCGAAGCTCGAGGCGCCACTCAACCACATGCTCCGCAACTGCGTCGACCACGGCGTCGAGATGCCGCAGGAGCGGGTCGACGCCGGCAAGGATCCGACGGCGAGGGTCTTCCTCGAGGCTCGGCACCACGGCGGCATGCTCATGGTGCGGGTGGGCGACGACGGACGCGGCATCGATCCCGAGCGGATCCGTCGGAAGATCGTCGAGAAGGGCCTGCAGAACGAAGCGGTCGCCGCGGGGCTCTCCAAGGCGGAGCTGCTCGACTTCCTCTTCCTTCCGGGCTTCTCGACCGCCGGCAAGGTGACGGAGATCTCCGGGCGCGGCGTCGGCCTCGACGTCGTGCAGACGATGGTGCAGGAGACCGGAGGAAGCCTGCGGGTCGAGACCGAGCCCGGGCAGGGCGCGGCGTTCTCGATGCGCCTGCCGATCACGCTTTCGGTGATCCGCGCAGCGCTCGTCGAGATCGACGGCGAGCCGTACGCGTTCCCCCTCTCGCGGCTTGAACGGGTGGTCAAGGTGCCTCGCGAGTCGATCAAGCCCGTCGAGGGGCGACAGCAGTTCGAACTCGACGGCGTCTCGGTCGGGCTCATCAATGCCCGGTCGATCCTCGGCCTCGGCGGCTCGGAGGCGGCGGGCGACGTCTCGAGCGTCATGGTGATCGGGTCGGTCGGGGAGTGGTTCGGACTCGTGGTCGATCGGTTCCTCGGCGAGGAGGATCTCGTGGTGCGGCCGCTCGATCCGCGGCTCGGACGCGTGCCGCACGTCGCGTCGGCGGCCCTTCTCGAGGACGGGCGGCCGCTCCTGATCGTCGACACCGACGATCTGGTCGCGTCGGTCCGTCAGTTGCTCGGCGAGGGCCGGCTTCGGGGCACTCGGACCGGCGAGTCGGGCGCCACGCGACGCCGCAAGCGTGTCCTCGTCGTCGAAGACTCGATCACCGTCCGCGAGGTCGAGCGGCAGCTGCTCCTTCGGATGGGCTACGACGTCGAGGTCGCCGTGGATGGCGTGGATGGGTGGAATGCGCTGCAGCAGGGCGGCTACGACCTGGTGGTCAGCGACATCGACATGCCGCGCATGAACGGCATCGAGTTCGTGAAGACCTTGCGCAAGGACGAGCGATTCCGCCGGATCCCGGTGATCATCGTCTCGTACAAGGACCGCGAGGAGGATCGGCTTCGCGGCATGGAGGCGGGCGCGAACGCCTACCTCACCAAGGGATCGTTCCACGACCGCTCCTTCGCGACGATGGTCGAGGATCTGATCGGCGCCGCGGAGCGCCCGGCGTAACCTGATGGACGGCGAAGTCCGCGGCACCGACGCCGCGGTCGAGGGAGACGGCGAAGGTCCATGCGAATCGCGATCGTCAACGACATGCGTCTCGCCATCGAGGCGCTGCGGCGGGTCGTGGCGTCGGTCCCGGACGCCGAGGTCGCCTGGATCGCCGAGGATGGACTTCAGGCCCTCGAGAAGTGCCGGGCGGACCGCCCCGACGTGGTCCTGATGGACCTGATCATGCCGGTGATGGATGGCGTCGAGAGCACCCGGCGGATCATGGCGGAGTGCCCATGCCCGATCGTCGTGGTGACCGCGACCGTCGACGGCAACGCGAGCAAGGTCTACGACGCGCTCGGCCACGGTGCACTCGACGCGGTGAACACGCCGACGCTCGGCCCGAAGGGCGATGTCGCCGGCGGCGAGACGCTGGTCCGAAAGATCGAGATGGTGCGGCGGATGCGACGGTCCGCGAGCGCGACGCGCGAGCAAGGCTCGCCGGCAAGCCCGGCGCCGGTCACGACGCCGGCGCCGTGCGAGGCGAATCGAGGCGGCCCGCAGCTCGTCGCGATCGGGGCCTCGACCGGCGGTCCGCAGGCGGTCGCGTCGATCCTGACGTCGCTTCCAACGTCGTTTCCGCTCCCGATCCTCGTCGTGCAGCATGTCGATGCGGAGTTCGTGCCGGGACTCGTCCGCTGGCTCGCCGAACAGGCCGGTCGGCCGGTGCGCCTCGCCGAGCCCGGCGAGATCCGGCCGGGGGAGGTGCTGGTCGCGGGCCACAACCGCCACCTCGTGGTCGAGGCGCCGGGCCGGCTCGCCTACCGCGACGAGCCGAGCGACGTCGCGCATCGACCGAGCGTCGACGTCCTCTTCCGAAGCCTCGCGGAGCTTCGCGGGATCTGCGGCATCGCGGCGCTCCTGACCGGCATGGGCCGCGACGGCGCGGAGGGGCTGCTCGCCTTGCGCCACGCGGGCTGGTGTACGATCGCGCAGGATCGCGGATCGAGCGTCGTGTGGGGCATGCCCGGCGCCGCGGTGCAGCTCGGCGCCGCCTGCGACGTGCTTCCGATCGGCGAGATCGCGCCCAGAATCGCACGCGAGACCAACACCACTTCGCCGGCCTCGGGCCGGTCCGGAGCCATCCGATGACCCAGGTCGCCGCCCCTCCTTCCTCCGCCTCGTCGGTCATCTCGGCGCCCGAGACGGTGCGCGTGCTGCTCGTCGACGATCAGGCGATCATCGGCGAGGCGGTGCGGCGGATGCTCGCGACCGATCCGACGATCGAGTACCGCTACTGCCAGGATCCGACCACCGCGATCGCGGCCGCGACGGAGTTCCGTCCCACGGTGATCCTGCAGGACCTCGTGATGCCGGGTGTCGACGGCCTCGATCTCGTGCGCGACTATCGCGCGTGCGACGAGACGCGGGAGATCCCGCTCATCGTGCTGAGTTCGAAGGAGGAGGCGACGACGAAGGCCGAGGCGTTTGCCCGCGGCGCGAACGACTATCTGGTCAAGCTGCCCGATCCCGTCGAGGTGCTCGCGCGGATCCGATACCACTCGAAGGGCTATCTCGCGCTCCTGCAGCGAAACGCCGCGTTCAAGGCCCTGGCCGAGAGCGAGCGGCACATGGCGGAGGAGTTGTCGCGGGCGGCCGAGTACGTGCGCAGCCTGCTCGACCCGCCGATCGAGGGACGCGTCGAGACCTCGTGGCGGTTCGTGCCCTCCGCGTCGCTCGGGGGCGACTCGTTCGGCTACCACTGGCTCGACGATCGACGGTTCGCCATCTACCTGATCGACGTGTGCGGTCACGGCGTCGGACCGGCGCTGCTCTCGATCTCCGCGATGAACATGGTGCGTTCGTTCTCCGCGGAGGAGGCGAGCGATCCGAGCCTCGTGCTCTCCCGTCTCAATGCGGCGTTCCAGATGGAGCGGCACAACGGGATGTACTTCACGATGTGGTACGGGGTCTTCGACGCCGCGGCCCGCACCATGACCTGGTCGGGAGGCGGGCATCCGCCGGCGTTCCTGCTCGGCGGCCCGGAGATGCTCCTGCTCGACTCGCAGGGGCCGATGATCGGCGCGATTCCCGACCTCGACTGGGCGAGCGTGAGCGTGGAAGTGCCCGAAGGCGGACGGCTCCTGCTCTTCAGCGACGGGGTCTACGAGCTGCAGAAGACCGATGGCGAGATGTGGTCCTGGGACGACTTCGTCGCCTTCATGCAGGAGCCCCCGGCACCTGGGCAGTCGCGCATCGATCGGCTGGTCGCCCACGCCTGCGCCTTGCAGGGCAGCGATGCGTTCGAGGACGACTTCTCGATGGTCGAGGCGATCTTCCGTTGAGCGCGGAGGAGGATCCTCCTCGAGCTCGAGGGCGGAACAACCGCCTCGGGCGCGATCCGGACAGAGAAGCGAGGGCGAGCACCAGCATGGCGACAGCGAAGCGGCGAGCAGGCGGCAAGGCGAGGAGCGTGGCGAAGTCGACGGGGGCCAAGTCGGCAAGGCCAAGCGACGCGAAGCCTCGGGTCGCCTCGCGCCGGTCGACTGGAAGCCGATCGCTTGCGAACGCCGGTGCTGCATCGACGCCGATGCGGGCTTCGATCTCGTTCGTGTCGCTCCTCGTGCGCGACGTCGCGATCTCCCGCGGCTTCTACGAAGCACTCGGGCTCGTCGCGAGCGATCGCAGCCGCGACGACTTCGCGCTCTTTCAGATGAATGGCGTCGTGTTGGCGATCGCGACCCGCAAGGCGATCGCCAAGGAGCTCGGCTTCCCGCTCGGCAAGGGAGGCGGTGTGCTGCTCTCCCACAACGTCGATTCCGCCGACGCGGTCGCGGAGACGCTCGAGACGGCGCGACGAGCCGGGGCGAGCATCCTGCGGAAGGCTGCTCCTGCCTCGTGGGGCGGCCTCATCGGGTGCTTCGCCGATCCGGACGGCCACGTCTGGGAGGTGGTCTTCAACCCCGGCCTTCCCATGGACGCGTCTGGCAACGCGCTCCTCGATCCCCCGGGGGTTTGGTAGCGCCGGTCAGTCCCCGCGGCGAAGTGCCGCGTCCGACAAGAGTCCCACCGTCGCCGCGCCGTCGTCGCCGAGGACGAGCAGTCCGACGATTGCGCCATCCTTCGACGAGACCACGGCCGCGCCGAGCAGCTCCGGTGAGAGCCGGA
>JBMTTG010000049.1:0-14522 GCA_049449095.1 Phycisphaerales bacterium
CCTGAGAAGGCGGAGGGCGAGTCTCCTGCGGGCGCCGGCCGTCTTGTCCTTGCCAACTGGTTGCCTAGACTGGTTGCATGGTGCACCAGGTTGGATCCTTCGAGGCGAAGACCCGTCTCGCCGAACTGCTGCGGCTCGCCGAGCGAGGCGACGAGATCGTCGTGCTTCGCCGCGGGCAGCGGATCGCGGTGATCATGGGGGCCGATCGCTACGACGAGCTCAGCCGCGCCGAGGCGAGCGACTGGAAGGCGTCGACCCGGGAGTGGCTCGCCGAGGGCGAGGGGATCTCCTCCAAGGAGTTCCGGGCGATTCTCGCCGAGTCGAGGAAGGGCCGGCCGTGAGGGTGGTCGACTCTTCGGCGGTGCTTGCGGTGCTGCTGCGGGAGCGGAACGCCAGCGGCGTGTTCAAGGCGATCGAGCAGGAGTCGACGCTGCTGGCACCGGCCCTCCTTCCCTACGAGATCGCCAACGCCTTGCAGGTCGCCGTGCGGCGGAAGCGGATGCTTCCCGAAGCCGTCGATCGCTGCATCGCCCATCACCTGCAACTTCCGTGGGCCTTCGAGATGCAGACTTCGGAGCTCCGCCTCGCCGCGATCGGCCGGCTCGCGCGTTCGCATGGTCTCACCGCCTACGACGCCGCCTACCTCGAGCTGGCGTTGCATCGGGCCTGCCCGATCGTCTCGCTCGACGAGTCGCTACGGGCGGCGGCGAGGAAGGAGCACGTCGAAGTGCTGCCGGCCCGCGTGGCCGCCTGATCCTCGCGGTCTCGGGGGATCGATGGTCGCTCGGCGTGCCCGTCGCGCCCCCGCCCGTACAGTCTCCGCGTGGAGTTCCCCGCCTGGCTCGACTGGCCCCTCGCGGCCTCGCTGGCCCTGGCCGCGATCGAGATCGCGGGCATCGCGCTCGCGATCGACGCCATCATGCGGAACCGCACGCCGCAGGGGACGATCGCGTGGGTCGTCTCGCTGGTGCTCCTGCCGATCGCGGCGATCCCGTTCTACCTCGTCTTCGGCAACCGGCGCTTCAACGGCTACGTGAAGGCGCTGCGGCGCGGGCAGAAGTCGATGCGATCGCTCTGGGAGCAGGCCCACGCCGCAGTGGAGCCGTTTGCGGTCCGGGCTGCCTCGCCCGACGGGCCCCGTGACGCGGTTCCATCGGAGGAGCGTGGCGTCTGCGCGACGCTCGGACGGCTGACGGCGCTGCCCGCGACCCGCGGCAACAAGGCGAGGCTGCTCGTCGACGGCGAGCAGGCCTTCGAGGCGATCCTCGCCGCGATCGCCGAGGCGAATCGATACGTGCTCGTGCAGTTCTACATCGTGCGGGACGACGGCATCGGCCGGCGGTTCCGCGAGGCCCTGCTCGCGGCGCGACGGCGAGGATGCGAGGTGCGACTCCTCTACGACGAACTCGGATCGGCGGATCTCGACGTCGACTACTTCGCGCCGCTCCGGGACGCGGGTTGCGAGATCGCGGGGTTTCGGGGCAGCGCGAAGGGCCATCGCTTCCAGATCCAGTTCCGGAACCACCGCAAGACCGTCGTCGTCGACGGCGAGATCGCCTTCGTCGGCGGCATCAACGTGGGCGACGAGTACCTCGGACTCGATCCGGCGTTCGGGCCGTGGCGCGACACCCATGTCGAGATCCGCGGGCCGAGCGTGATGGCGGTGCAGATGGCCTGGTGCGAGGACTGGCACTGGGCGACCGGCACGATCCCCGAACTCTCGTGGTCGCCGAAGGCGGTCGAGCAGGGGATCGTCGGGCTCGTGCTGCCGAGCGGACCGGCCGACGAGCTCGAGACCTGCATGCTCATGTTCCTGCACCTGATCGGGCAGGCGAAGCGCCGGCTCTGGATCGCGACGCCCTACTTCGTGCCGGATCCGGGCATCATCTCGGCGCTGCAGCTCGCGGCGAAGCGGGGCGTCGACGTGCGGGTGATGATCCCCGAGAAGGGCGACAACCGGCTCGTGTGGCTTTCGATGTTCAGCTACTACCCCGACGTCATCCCCGCGGGGGTCAAGGTCTATCGCTACACCAAGGGCTTCATGCACCAGAAGGTGGTGCTCGCGGATCTCGTCGCCGCGGTCGGCACCGCGAACTTCGACAACCGCTCGTTCCGCATCAACTTCGAGATGACGGTGCTCTCGGAGGGCGAGCAGGTCGCGGAGGCCATGGCGGAGATGCTGCGGAAGGACTTCGAGCGATGCCACGGCGCCCGGCTCGCCGACTTCGAGCGGCGGCCATGGTGGTTCCGCGCGATGTCCCGCGCCGCGCGGCTCGCAAGCCCCGTGCAGTGACGGCCGGCGTCGCGCCGAGGGTTCGGCTCAGCCGTTCAGCCGCTCAACTCGTCAGCCGTTCTTGGCCGCGAACTCCCGCATGAACGACGCGAGCGTCTCGCAGCCCGCGAGCGGGAAGGCGTTGTAGATCGAGGCTCGCACGCCGCCGGCGTCGCGGTGGCCCTTGAGCCCGTCCATGCCCTCGGCCGCCGCCTCCTTCACGAACTTCTTGTCGAGGTCCTCGCTGGGAAGCCGGAAGGAGATGTTCATCCGCGAGCGGCACTCGGGACGGCTCACGCCGCGGTAGAAGCCGCTCGAGGCGTCGATCGCGTCGTAGATCGGCTTCGCCTTCGCCTCGTTGTGGCGCTCGATCGCCTCGAGGCCGCCCTGGGCGAGGATCCACTTGAAGACGAGGCCCATCATGTAGATGCCGAAGGTGGGCGGCGTGTTGAGGCGGGAGCCGTTCTTGGCGTGCGCCTCGTAGTCCATCATGGTCATCACCTTGCGGACGCGCTTGGTCATGAAGTCCTTGCGGATCAGGACGAGCACCACGCCCGAGGGGCCGAGGTTCTTCTGGGCGCCCGCGTAGATCAGCACGTGCTTCGCCACGTCGATCGGCCGCGCAAACATCTCGCTGCTCGCGTCGCAGACCAGCGGCGCCGAGGTCTCCGGCGGCGTCTCGTAGCGGGTGCCGTAGATGGTGTTGTTCGAGCAGTAGTGCAGGTAGGCGGCGTTCGGGGAGAGCGACAGCTCGCTCGCGGAAGGCGTGTGGTCGTAGCCGCACTTGGAGCCCTCGAAGGCGACGTTGACGTTGCCGAAGAGCTTCGCCTCCTTGATCGCCTTGCTCGTCCACACGCCGGTGTCGGGGTAGTCCGCGACGCCGTCCTGCGGGAGGAAGTTCATCGGGATCATGCCGAACTGCGTGGACGCGCCGCCCTGCAGGAAGAGCACCTCGTAGTCGTCGGAGATCGACGCGAGGCGACGGCAGTCGGCGACCGCTTCGTCGATCACCGCGTCGAAGACCGGCCCGCGGTGGCTGTGCTCGCAGATGCCGATGCCGCTGCCGCGGATGCTCCAGAGGTCCTCCTGCGCCTGGCGCACGACCTCCTCCGGAAGGATCGCCGGCCCGGCGGAGAAGTTGAGGACGCGGTGCGCGGTCGAGGCGTGGGCGGGGGAGAGGCTGGCGGTGGTCATCGCGTGGCTCCGGACTTGCGGCGGACGAGGGTCGTGGTGGCGATCGCGAGCACGTTGGGGTTCGCGCGGATCGCGTCGAGGTGCTCCTTCGAGAGCGGCGCATCGAGATGGATGCGGGCGCACGCGGCCTCGGCGCCCTCGTAGATCACGTTCTCCATCTCCTCGACGTTGATGCCCGCCTGGCCGATGGTGTAGAAGACGTGGGCGAGCACGCCGGGCCGGTTGAGATGCCGGATCGAGAGCAGTTCGGTCGCGGGCGTCGCGGCGGCGCGGTTCACGCAGTTGGGCGCCTGCCCGGTCGCCTCGAACACCTCGATGATCCGCACCGTCTCCGCGGCGATCGCGTTCTGGGCCTGGTCGGTCGAGGCGCCGACGTGATGCGTTCCGTAGACGCCCGGCAGCGTGACGATCGGATCGGCGAACTGGCCGGTCGCGCCCGCGGGCTCCTGCGCGAAGACGTCGAGGCCGGCGCGGACCTTCTTGTCGCGGACCGCGGCGGCAAGCGCCTGCGCATCGACCACCGAGCCGCGGCTCGTGTTGATGAAGGTCGAGCCGTCCTTGAGGAGCGAGAAGAACTTCTCGCCGATCAGCTTCTCGGTGTCGGGCGTCGCGGCGACGTGCACCGAGACGACGTCGGCGAGCTTGGCGACGTTCAGCAGGTTCGCGCACCAGCCCACGCCCGCCTCGGCGGCCTGCGCCTCGGTGAGGTTGCGGCTCCACGCGACGACCGGCATGCCGAAGGCCTTCGCCCGCTTCGCGACCTCGCGGGCGATCTGACCGAAGCCGACGAGGCCGAGCGTGCGGCCCGCGAGGCCCTGGGCCTTCTGATACTCCTTCTTGTTCCACGTTCCGGCGCGGAGCTCCGCGGCCTGGTCGGGCACGCGGCGGTCGCAGGAGAGGATGAGCGCCCAGGCGAGTTCGGCCACCGCGATGGCGTTCTTGCCGGGGCAGTTGCTGACGAGGATCCCGCGGCGGCTCGCGGCGGCGACGTCGATGTTGTCGTAGCCCGCGCCGGCCCGCACGATCAGCTCGAGCGACTCGCTCGCGTTGATCGCATCGGCCTTGACCTTGGTCGAACGGACCACGAGGACCTGCGGCTTGAGGTTCGCGACCGCCGCGGGCAGGGTCTCGGGCGAGAGCTCCGGATCGACGGTGACCGCGAAGCCGCGGGCTTCGAGCGTGGCGACGCCGGAGGCCTCGAACTTGTCGGCGATGAGCACGCGGATCGGCGCGGTGTCGCCGGTGTCGTTCGCGGAAGGAGCGTGGGGAACGGTCGTGGTGGCGGACATGGTGTTCTCTCGTTCGGCCTGCGGGCCGATCAGACCATCGCGGTCTCGGGGACGCGCTCGAACTCGTGGACGAAGAGCCCGCTGCGGAGCTTGGGCTCGAACCAGGTGCTCTTGGGCGGCATGATCTCGTTGGCGTCGGCGACGGCGAGCAGCTCGTCGGCGCTCGTGGCATGCATCGAGAAGGCGACGCCGGAGGTGCCGGCCCGGCGCTCGAGCTCGGCGCAGCCGCGGATGCCGCCGACGAACTCGATGCGGGGATCGGTGCGGGGATCGCCGATCGCGAGGATCGGGGCGAGCACGCGATCCTGCAGCAGCGCGACGTCGAGGCTCGCGATCGGATCGTTGCGGTCGATGGAACCCTCGGGGAACTCGAGCGACCACCACGTTCCCCCGACGAAGACGAAGACCTCGCCGCGCTTCGCCGGCGTGCCCGCGGCGGCGGGCTTGACCGTGCCGACGCCGCGGAGCCGTTCGAGGAACTGGTCGGTCGAGAGGCCGTTCAGGTCCTTGACCACGCGGTTGTAGGGAAGGATGCGCAGTTCCTCGTGCGGGAAGAGCACCGCGAGGAAGCGGCCGAACTCCGCGTCGGGGCCCGCGTCGGGCATCGCCGCGGCGGCGGCGGCCGCGGCGCGATCGGCGCCCGCGGAGCGGTGGTGCCCATCGGCGATGTAGATGCGGTCGAGTTCGCCGAAGGCCGCGACGTAGGGCGACGGATCCTCGACCTTCCATCCGGTGTGGGTCACGCCGTCGGCGGCGGTGAAGTGGAAGATGGGCCGCGTCGCGGTGTCGCCCTGCATGCGGGCGGCGATCGTCGCGCCGGCGATCTCGTGGTCGCGGAAGCAGAGGAAGACCGGCTCCGCGTGGCAGCTCGTCGCGAGCAGGTGACGCGTGCGGTCGTCCTCCTTGTCGGGACGGGTCTTCTCGTGCTTGCGGATGTCGCCGGTCCGATACTGCGCGACCTCCACGCAGCAGACCAGGCCGAGTTGCGCCTTGCCGCCCATGACCTGCCGGTAGAGGTAGACGGTTGGCTTCGACTCGCGGACGAGCGTGCCCTCCTCGATCATCGACTGCAGGTTGCGGTCGGCGACGCGGTAGACCTCGGGATCATGGCAGTCGACCTCGGGGGCGAGATCGATCTCGGAGCGAACCACGTGCAGGAAGGAGTGGGCCTTTCCGGCGGCGCGCTCGCGGGCCTCTTCGGTCGAGATGACGTCGTAGGGATCGCTCGCGACGTCGGCGGCGAGGCTGCCGGGCGGGCGCAGGGCGGCGAAAGGATGGATCCGGATCATCCGGCGGGCTCTCCCTGAAAGGATGGGGACGGGCGTTTCGCGGCGCGCGGCCGCGAAGAGCGGGAATGCTAGCAGGGGGTGAAGGCGGGAAGCCGCCTCGGAATGCGCCGGCAAGACCGGGAAAAGCGGCGGTTGCGCTGAAGTGGCCCCTCGGACGGGACGAGATTCCCGGAGCAGGGGGCGGGAAGGAGCACGCGGCGCCGGAATGGCCGGATCCGCGACGAGCCTTGGCCACGGAGCCTGCCATGCGAACCGACACCTCCTCGAATCGCCACGACCGCCTCGACCGTCCGGACCTCGCGATCTCCGAGCCCGTCGACGTGCTTGCGCGGATCGGAGCCTCGGCGCCGTGCGCCGTCGAGACCTCGCTCGGAGGCTCGCTCTGGGATCTCGAAGGCTGCGCGACGGCCTTCTGCCTCGGCGCGGACATCTTCGGCACGATGTGGAACCTCACCGCGCTTCGCTACGGTCCCGCAGGGGTGGTCGCGGACGTCGCGGAACCGATCGATCCGGGCAGCAAGATCTCGCTGGGATTCGAGGCACCGGGCTATGTCGCGAAGCGCGGCGAGGTGATCGCGTGCCGCGAGCTCGGCGATTCGTATCGGGTCGCGATCCGCTTCGAGGAACGCCTCGCGGCGTGAAGCCGTTGGCGCGGGTCGTTCGGTCGGCTGCGAGCCTCGCCCGCGATCCGCACCGAACGCGTCGGCGACGCCGCGTGCGACGTCGACACGCGGGCGAGACACCCTCTTCTCGCAGGGCGTTGCCCAACGGGAAGCGAGCGGTCGCTCCAGGCCACGCTGGCTCGGCATCGCCTCGACGATCGGCGGCGTCCATAACAACCCGCTCCCCGCGTCGAAGCGCTTCGGCCTGCGCGATCCTCGTCGATCGTGACGGTCGTAGGGCCGCCTCGAGCGCCTGCAAGTCGTGGTCGGGCTTCACCTTCGCTTGCCGAGGGCCGATGACCTCGTTCGCGTGGGATCGCAGGACGCGTTCGACGGTGCCGACGGAGGGAGGGCACCCCGAACCGCTCGCGATCCGACGCCCGCCTTGGCGTGGTCGAGAGACCCCGCCGGGCTTTGCGGCGACGCCAAGGTGGCGTCGTCGCCGGAACGGTCCCTCGCCCGAAGGGCCCGACCGCGGGGTGTGAAGCGGGCAGTCGGGAACGTCACGTTCCAACCCTTGGAGGAGTCCTCGCATGAACGGCAGCAAGAACGTCATTCGGAAGGGCGCGAACCGCGGCTTCACGCTCATCGAGATCCTGATCGTGGTGGTGATCCTCGGCATCCTCGCCGCGATCGTCATCCCGCAGTTCTCGAGCGCGAGCCAGGAGGCCGCGGTCAGCAGCGTCCGCAGCCAGCTCCAGACCCTGCGCAGCCAGGTCGAGCTCTACCGCGTGCAGAACAACGAGTATCCCGCCACCGGCGCGATCTCCTCGGACTCGACGGCCAACGTGCCGGGCGGCTTCCAGGATCTCGTCGACGGCGGCTACCTGCAGCGCCTTCCCGAGGTGCCCGCGGGCTGGCAGATCGACCTTGCCGACACCGGCGAGATCACCGCGCAGTGGATCGGCACCGGCGACGCCCCCAACGGGCTGACCGCCGACCAGATCGCGGACTGGTGATCGGAACCTGACGATTCAAGGGGGAACCACGACGTGCCTGACGACCGGCGTGAGCCGCGGGATCCGCGAGGGTCCCGCGGCCTCGCCGGAGGGCACGAGGCCTGAACGACCCGAGGGAGGCAGCCCTATGCGACGACCGAGCCATCAACGCGGCTTCACGCTCATCGAGATCCTGATCGTCGTGGTGATCATCGGGATCCTTGCGACGATGGTGGTTCCGAAGTTCGCCGACGCTCGCCGCGAGGCCTCGGTCTCGAGCGTGCGGAATCAGCTGCAGACGCTGCGGGCGCAAGTCGAGCTGTATCGCGCCGGCAACGGCGGCGTGCTGCCGGCATCGTCGGAGCTCATGCCCGCGCTCGTCGAGGCGGGGCAGATCCGCCGCGTGCCCGAGTGGCCCGCCGGATTCTCCGTCGACGCGGCGCACTTCGATTCGACGGGTCTGCTGCGGCTCTCCTACGACCCGGAGCAGGGCGGCGACCTGATCGAGCCGGAGATCGTGGCCGGCTGGTGAACGACTGGTGAGCTCAGGGGCCGCCGCCGAGTGAGGCGACGGCCGACACGACCGACATGCAAGAACGCCCGCGTCGGGCGTCCTTCGAGAGACCGCGACTTGTGTCGCGGTCTCGTTGCGTTTGGGGAGCCGATCATGCGGAACGAAGTCGACCGTCGGCGCTGCTCGGGTAGGTTCACGCGGATTCGTCGCGGCAGCGCGGGAGCGCTGGTGCTCCTGGCGATCCTCGTGCCCACCACGATCCGTCCAGTGACCGTGGCGGCGGCGGTGCAGGAGGCCACGGCGACGTCCGTGGCCACGCCGCACGCGGCGGCCGCCTCCGACGATCCGGGAGTGAAGGCGCTTCGGCGAGGCGAGATCGATCTCGTCGCGACCTACCGGACCTCGGTCGAGGATCCCTGCCTCGTGCTGCGTCGCGGGAGTGGGGATTCCCAAGAAGCGGGCGAGTGCTCCCCGATCGCGATGCTGGTGCGTTCTCGCCAGCTCGGACTGTGGGTCGTCTACTTCGCGAACGCTCGGGAGGCCGCGTCGCCGGTCTCGCTGCGCGATGCCGCGGCGCGGATGCGCTGGAGGACGAGCCGCGGGGTGCATGCCGTCGCGATCGATCCGGATACCCCTCGCGCAGTCGAAGCGGCGGTATCGGCGTGGTACGCCCATTGCCCGCCGGCCTCCGAGGGTTCGCTGATGGCGACGGTGGTTCGGGCCGAAGAGACCTCCGAGTCGCGGCGCATCGCCGCGCGGAGGATCGCCCGATGAACAGCCATCCGACCGAGTCCCGGAACGTCCGCTCGCGCTACACGATCCAGGCGCTCCTGGCGGTGAACGCCGTGCTGCTCGCCGCCATCCTGTGGGTGCTGCGCGGCGAGGTGTACTCGCCGTCGTCGGCCTCGGCGCAGTCGGCGCAGGCGGCCCGCGACTACGCCAACGAAGGCGTCTCGAACGTCGGCCCCCGCCAGCGGCAGGGGATGCTCGAGGGCATCGTCTCGATCGACGAGCGGCTCGCCGCGATCGAGAAGCTCCTCCGCGAGCAGCCGCTTCGGGTCGAGGTCGTCGTCGACGAGGACCGCTGACATGCGTGGCCGCCGCGGCTACACGCTGATCGAGCTCCTGCTGGTGGTGGCGATCCTCGCGATCGCCGCGCTGCTGCTCGTGCCGAGTCTGGTGCGCCGCGACACCTACGCCGTCGAGGCCGCGCTGCGACGCCTCGTCGCCGACATCACCTTCGCCCAGTCCGACGCGCTGGCCGGGCAGGGCTATCGCCGGGTGTACTTCGATCCGGAGGGCCGCGGATGGAGCGTGACTCGGGTCCCCGAGAACGCGCTGGGCCTTCCGTTCAATGAAGAGACCGCGGACTACGTCCGCGATCCGCTCGCTTCGGGCGCTGGCCAGCCGATGGTGGTGGAGCTCGATCGCGATCCACGCTTTGCCGGCGTGCGCGTCGAGTCGATCGAGCTCGATGACAGCCGGAACTGGATCACCTTCGATCCGCTCGGGGGCACGATCGCCGAAGCCGGGGTTCCGGGAACCGGCGGATCGCTGGTGGTGCGCTCGGACAACCTGACCTATCGCGTGGAGATCGACGCGTTCACCGGCAAGGTGAGCATCGCGCGGGCCGAGGATCCCCTCGGACCGTAGCCGCCGGACGGCGGCGCATGGAAGCGTGTGGAGGGAGGCAGCATGGAGGCGAGAAGGACCCGCGGCGCCGCAGCGGCGCGCGGAGGAACGATCGGCGCTCGGCGACTGCCCGCCGGCGCGGCCCTCGCGGCCGCGGGGCTCGTCGCGGCGCATCGCAACGTGCATCAGGCGGGAACGACGCTCGAGTCGGCGGAGCAGCGGCTCGCCGCGATGGCCGGCGAGGTGCCCGCCTCGAGGCCGCCGATCACCGCGTCGATCTCGACCGTCGCCTCGTGCGCGGGTCCGGAGATCCTGCTCGAGCGATGCACGCTCGAGTGGCGCGATGCGGGCGGCGTCGCCTTCGTGCGACCGGAGCTGCACCTCGTGGGAAGGGCCGGATCCGAGGACGCCGTCGATCGCTTCGTCGATCGCCTCGGCGAGCACGCGTTCCTCGGCGCGGCGTCGATCGTGGGGGTGCGTGCGCATCCGCAGGGCGGGATCGCCTTCGAGATCGCGATCGGCGCGCCGGCGACGGCGAACGTCGAGGCGATCGTCGCGATGGGAGGGGCACGATGAGGCTCGCAAGTCGCGCAGTTCGCCGCGGCGTGGTCACCGCGATCCTCGCCGCCTCGGCGGGCACGGCGCTGCTGGTTCCGATCGTCGCGCGATCCCGCGAGATCGAGCGGCGCGCCGAGATGCTCAACGCCAGGCTCGAGGCCGACTCGGCGATCCGCTCCGGCGGCGAGTCCGCGGACTTCGGACGGGCCGCCGGCACGCCGCGCGAGGTCTTCGCATGGCTGCGGGAGATCGAGGCCGATCCGCCGCGAGAGGGATTCAGGATCGAGCTCGCGATCGACTCGAGCCAGGGAAGCGCGACGCGGCTCGTCGCGGAGGTCCATCCGGGGCGGAGGGAGAACCCACGATGAGGACGCACCGAACCGAGCGTCGCCGACTGCGGCGCACCGTGATGGCGGCGATGCCGCTCCTGGCCTTCGCCACCGTGCTGTGGGTGAAGCCGATGGGCCTGCTGCTCTGGGCGAGGCTTCGCATCCTCACCAACATCCCGCGCACCGCGGTGGCGGAACCCCGTCCGCCCGAGGCGCCGAGGTTCCCGGACGCGTCTGGAGGCCGCGAGAGCGTTGCGGATCCGCCTGTGCGGTTGGAGACCGAGAGCGAATCGACGGGTGGGGCAAAGTCCCGTCCGGAACCCGCCGACGAGGACGTGGGCCTCTGAGTCCGCGCCGGTCGGTCCGGCGCGATCCCTCGGAGGGCGCCAGTCCTCTTGGAGCGGAAGCCGTGACCGACCCACGCCGAATCGAACTCTCCCGCACGTCGTCGTCCGCGGAGCGCGACTCGGCGCGTCGGTCCCGAAGGAGCGGGAATCCGATGCGCATCAACCTTCTCGCGGGCGCGATCGTCGCCCTCGCCGCGATCGCCGTGCCGGCGTCGTCGGCGCCGTGGGCCAACGACTCGCAGGACGTGGTGGTCGACGACTTCGGCACCGTGGACATCTCGGTGCAGGACACCGACCTCGCCCAGGTGCTGCAGATGCTGTCGCTGCAGAGCCGCAAGAACATCATCACCAGCAAGCGGGTCTCGGCCCGCGTGACCGCGAACCTCTACGACGTGACCTTCAAGGAGGCCCTCGACGCCATCCTGCACGTCAACGGCTACGGCTACATCGAGCAGGGCAACTTCATCTACGTCTACACGCTCGAGGAGATCGCCGAACTCGAGAAGGCCGCCCGCAAGACCGAGAGTCGCCGCTTCGCGCTGGAGTACCTCTCCGCCGCCGACGCCGCGGAGTTCGTCAAGCCGCTGCTCTCGGACAAGGGCAAGCTCTCCTTCCTCGGCGAGGTCGAGAAGGGCTTCAGGCCCGACGATACGACTGCGGGCGAGGACAGCTGGGCCTATGCGGCGATGCTCGTCGTCAACGACTATCCCGAGAACGTCGAGTCGATCTCGAAGCTGCTCGGCGAGCTCGACACCCCGCCGCAGCAGGTGGTGGTCGAGGCGACCGTGGTCTCGACGGTCGTCAACGAGGACAACGCGTTCGGCGTCGACTTCTCGGTCATCGCGAACTCGGAGTTCACCAACTACTTCAATCCGCTGAGCGCGGTCAACGACCTGATCCGCGGCAACAACACGCCGGGCACCACGCCCACCAAGCCCGATCAGGGCTTCGTGCCGGGGAACAATCGCGCCGACGCGGTCACCTCGACCGTCGGCAACACCGGCGGCCCCGGCGGACTCAAGGTCGGCGTCATCCAGGGCGACGTCGCGGTCTTCCTCCGGGTGCTCGACGAGGTCACCGACAGCACGGTGCTCGCGCGGCCTCGCGTGATGGCGCTCAATCGCCAGCGGGCGCAGGTGCTCGTCGGCGATCGAATCGCCTACCTCTCGACGACGCAGACCGAGACCTCGACCACCCAGGCGGTGCAGTTCCTCGACACCGGCATCCGACTGATCTTCCGTCCGTTCATCTCGAGCGACGGCTCGATCCGCATGGAGCTCTACCCGAGCGTCTCCGAAGCGCGGCTCCGCTCCTCGACCGGCGTGCGCGGCACGGGCCAGGAGATCCCCGACGAGCGGACGAGCGAGATCACCACCAACGTGCGGATGCGCGACGGCCAGACGCTCGTGCTTGGCGGCCTCTTCCAGGAGGACACCACGATCAGCCGCTCGCAGATCCCGTGGCTCGGCGACATTCCGATCGTCGGCGCGGCCTTCTCGGGGCAGACCGACAAGATCGTCCGCCGCGAGATCATGTTCCTCATCACGCCGACGATCGTGCACGACCAGCTCGTCGACGCGTGGAGCAAGGAGGCCGAGCAGTTCGTCGATGCGGTGCGGGTCGGCGCGCGTTCGGGCCTGCTGCCCTTCAGCCGCGAGCTCATGACCGGCAACCAGAACCACGACGCCTACGCGGCGTTCCAGGCCGGCGACTACGAGACCGCGATGTTCCACATCAACAACTCGCTGCGGATCAATCCGAACCAGCCGGAGATCCAGAAGCTCCGCAACGAGATCTCCAACCAGTCCGCGGACGTTCCGACCCGCAGCCTGATGGAGCAGATCCTCGAGACCGAGCTCGCCCGCGGCGATCTGCCGCTCGAGGCTCCCTCGACGCCCCCGGCGAAGGACCCGCTGCTCGCCGCCGAGCCGGTGGGCGGCGCCGCGAACCCCGTCGAACCCTGAGTCGATCCGCGCGGGCCCCGAATCGTCGGGGCTCGCGCGGCTTCCACGTCCCTCGATCGAACGACCCGTCCCGAAGGAACGCCATGCGTCGCCCAACCGCTCTTGCGCTGCTCTCGCTCTCCCTCCTCGCCGCCGGCTGCAACGGCCCCACCGCCAAGGGCAAGGAGAAGCGTGCCGAGGCGAACGCCCGCATGAACCTCGTCAGCAGCCGGGTCGGCTACGACCAGGCCACGCAGGCGTTCCACGCGGGCCAGTTCGAGCGGGCCCTCAAGGACGTGAAGAGCGCGATCGCGAAGAGCCCCGATCAGGCGGACTACCAGGTCCTGCTCGGTCGGATCTACCTCGAGACCCACCGCCTCGAGCCGGCGATGCAGGCCTTCACCGCCGCCATCGCCCTCGACGAGAACTGCGACGAGGCGTGCTACTACCGCGGCGTGATCTACGAGCGCTGGTCCAACGACGAGGTCGCGGCGGAGAACTACCACCGCGCCTTCGAGATCGACTCGACCAAGCTCTCCTACCTGCTCGCGGCGGCGGAGTGCGAGGTGGCGATGGGCAACCTCGACACCGCACGGGCACTGCTCGAGCCGAAGGCCCGCTACTTCGAGAACCACGCCGCGATCCACCAGCTGCTCGGGCAGATCGCCATGATGCAGTCCGATCCCGACACCGCGGTGGAGCGCTTCCGCAAGGCGCAGCTGCTGCTGCCGGAGGATCGCATCCTCGCCGAGGAGCTCTTCCGCGCGCAGCTTGCCGGCGGCGACCTGGCCGGTGCGCTCGAGAGCGTGCGCCGACTGCAGCTGTCGAGCGAGACGCCCGACCGCGATCTCCTGCGCCTCGAGGCCCGCTGCCTTGCGCAACTCGGCCGCACCTCCGAGGCGCGGTCGGTCTTCGTCGAGGTGACCCGGCTTCATCCCGAGGACGTGACGGCGTGGATCGATCTTGCGATCGCCGCGCACGCGCTCGGCGACCTTCGTCGTCTCGGCCACTGCGCCGCCCGCGTCGAGATGCTCGCGCCCGACCGCTGGGAGGCCCCGTTCTTCCGCGGCCTCGTCGCGCGAGCGGAACGCCGCAGCCGCGAGGCGATCGAGGAACTCTCCAAGGCGACCGAACTCGCCCCCGAGGAGACGCTGCCCCGCATCGTGCTGGGCATGGAGCTTCGCAGCGCCGGCCGCAACGACGAGGCCTATCGCGTGCTCGCCGGCACGCTCCGGATCGAGCCCGACCATCCGGTCGCGAAGCGGCTCGTGGCGGAGGTGCGGCCGAGCGCCGAGTGATTCGAACGGACCTGCGGACATCGGCGGACGCCGATGCCGCCCGGGATGCCAGCGAGCCACATTCCGATGCCGGTCACGATCTTGTTGACCTGCCCGTACACCTGCGCGTAGGCGGTGATGAACGGCGCGAGCGGGCTGAACAGGGCCAGTGTCGCCCACGGACCCGGAGGAAAAATGTCGAGGGTGTAGACGACCGGTGTGGCCCAGAACAGCACCTGCAGCGCGGTCTAACCCTCGACGAGGTTGTTGAAGCCGTC
>JBMTTG010000050.1:0-14398 GCA_049449095.1 Phycisphaerales bacterium
CGGACGCGAATCCACGAGGCGGAGAGGTCGATATAAGTCCCTCGGTCCCGGGCGCTCCGGTGACCGAAGATGCCGTTGCCCCCGATGCCCCACACCCTCACCCGATTCGTCGCCATCGTGCTCCTGCTCGTGCAGGCGATGGCATCGCTTGGGCGAGGCGGTTCGCTGTGCGTGCCGCTCGACCCCTGCGGCGAGTCGTTCGCGGCCCACTCCCACGATCATGGCTCGCATTCGGTCCGCGCCGTCGTCGCCCATCGCCATGCAACGGGCGAACGGCGTCCCGCCGCGGAGCGGGTGCATCATGCGTGCGACCACGACCACGGTCCCGCGGAAGACGGCGACGGGCACTCGCACGATGGCGGCGACGCCTTCGAGTCGGGCGAGCACCGTGCCTGCTGCGGCGACCATCTGCACCTCAACCTGATCGACCACGAGTTGCCGCCGCGATCCGGTTCGGCGACCGAACTGCTGGCGCCGTCGTTCGACCTTCCTGCGACGGGCATGCTCGCGCGGTCGGAAGGCGCCATCCGCGTGCCGCTCGAGTCGACGATCGACGCAGCCTGGATCCGCTCCGATCAGCGCCGCAGGATCGACGTGGCGTCGAGCGTCGTCTAGCACGATCCCGAAGACGCATGGACCTCCGGGGCCGCGGCGGAGCCGTCGCGGCCGTCCTATGCGTCGTGCGATCGCCGCTGCGAGCGACTGTTCGTGCGTGCGCGATCGCGGAAGCGCTTCTTCATCGATGCGATCGAACTCTCCACGCCGTCCTCACGGCGGCGGCCCTTCGCTGCGGAACCAGACCTTGCGATTGTTGCCACCTCACTCCTCGCGCCGACTTCGGCGGGCTCTCGGGCCGTTGCTTGCGGGACTCGCTCTCGCGGGGTGCCGGACCTACGAGGCGAAGCCGATCGACCTCTCGTCGACCCGCGAAGCATTCCTCGAGCGGACCCCGGATCGCCCCGAGATCGCGGAGTTCGCGAGCAGGCTCGCGCTGGCCCCGGACGCCTCGGCGTTCGATCCCGCCGACGGTCTCTCGCTCGCCGAAGCCGAGGCGGTCTGCCTCTTCTTCAACGTCGACCTGCGGATCGCTCGCGCCGAGGCCGGAGTCGCCGAGGCGAATGCCGCCAACGCGGGCCTCTGGCCGGATCCGGTCTTCGGCCTCGAGTGGACGCGGCTGCTGGAGTCGTCGCTCAATCCCAACGAACTCTTCGGGAGCATCGCCTTCACCATCCCGATCTCGGGACGCCTCGAGGTCGAGAAGGAGCGGCTCGGGGCCGCCCACGCACAGGCGCTGGCCGCGGTCGCGGCGGAGGAGTGGGCGACCCGCATCGAACTGCGGCGGCGTTGGAGCGAGTGGACCGCCGCGGCGGCGCTGATCGACACGACCGCGGGCTTCCTCGCCCGCGCCGAGGCGCTGCTCGAGGTCGTCGAGGCGATGCAGTCGCTCGGCGAACTCTCGCGGGTCGAGGCGAGGCTCTTCCGGCTCGAGCGGGTGAAGGCGGCCGCGCAACTCGATCGCTTCGCGGCGATCGAGCGCGAGACGCGACTCGAGATCCTCAGGCTCCTCGGACTGCCGCCTGCCTCGGAAGCCGAACTGGTGCCGATGGCGCTCGGCAGCGTCGACGGCTCGATCCTCGCCGCCGCCGCCGACTCCGAGGCGATTCGCCGAAGCCCGCGGCTCGCCGTGGCGGTCGCCGCCTACGAGGTCGCGGAGAAGACCCTCGAGGAGTCGATCCGGGCGCAGATCCCCGACCTCGGACTGACTCCGGGCTACGGCACGCAGGACGGCATCCGGCAGTTCACGCTCGGGGCGTACCTGCCGATCCCGATCTTCAACGGCAACCGTCAGGCGATCGAAGCGGCCTTCGCAGCGCGAGAGGTTGCCCGCCTCGAGGTCGAACGTCAGATCGAGTCGATCGTCGCCGACGCCGCCTTCGCCCGCACCGAGCTCGAGTCGCTCGCGCGGCAGCGAGCGATCGTCGAGGGCGAGCTCGTCCCGCTCGTCGAACTCCAGTACGCCGAGACTCGCGAACTGGCGCGGCTCGGCGAGGTCGACACCCTGATCCTGCTCGACGGCCTCAAGCAGCAGCACGAGGCGGCGCTGCGGCTCGTCGAGGTCCTTCGCGACGAACGCCTTGCGGCGATCGCGCTCGAAGCCGTCGCCGGCCCTCCGATCGCCGCGACGCACGCATTCCCCGAACCGATCCCCACCACGGGAGCCGAGTCATGAACCGATCGATCCTCTTCGTCCGTCCGCTGCTTCCGCTCCTCGCCGCGATCGCGGCGTTCGCGCCGCTCGCCGCCTGCACCGGCGGCGAGGCACCCAAGGCCGCCATGGAGGAGCCGGCGGCCGGTCCCACCAACCGCATCGACATCCCCGAGGCGGTGCGGCGCAACCTCGGCATCGAGTTCGCGAAGGTCGAGCCGCGACAGGTGGAGCGCACGCTGCGCCTTCCGGGCCGATTCGAACTGCTGCCGACGGCGCGTCGCGAGCTTCGCGCGCCGATCGACGGTCGGGTCGAACTGCTCGTGGACCAGTATCAGGCGGTCGAGCCGGGCACGCCGCTGGCGAGGATCACCGGCAGCGCCTGGAGCGACCTCGACTCGCAGATCCTCGCGACGAAGGCCCGCCTCGACTCCATGGGGCCGGTGCGCGAGGCCCACCGCGTCCACGAGGCGAGTCTCGCCGACAAGGTCGCGCTGTGGAAGGACCGCCTCGCGCAGCTCGAGCGACTTCGCGAAGCGGGCGGCGGCGGCGCGGGGCAGTTCACCGAAGCGCAGGCCACGCTCAACGCGACGCAGGCCGAACTGGCGGAGGTGATGGAGAAGGATGCGGAACTGCAGGCGACCCAGCGGGTCCTCGAAGCGGAACTGCAGGCGCTCGAGTCGCGTCGCGGGCTCATGCTCGCACAAGCCGGCTGCGACGAGGCGACCGCCGCCTCCGCAGGCCTTCTGCTCTGCGCCGCGGAGCGCGGCGTGGTCGAGTCGCTCGCCGTCACGCCGGGTGGGCATGTCGAGGAGGGGCAACTGGTCCTCTCGATCGTCCAGCCCGATCGGCTTCGCTTCCGGGCCCGAGCCCTGCAGAGCGATCTCGATCGCCTGCAGGAAGGCCTGCCCGCGCGGATCGTCGCCGCGAACGCGGGCGACGCGAGCCGTTTCGAGGCGGTGCCGGCGACGGTCGCGATCGGACTCTCCGGCGATCCGGACGGCCGCACCATCGATGTGCTCGCCTCGGCGTCGTCCATGGCGCCCTGGGCCCGCGCAGGCATCGCCGCGTCGCTCGAAGTGGTGCTCGAGGGCGGGCGCACCGAGCTCGCCATCCCGCAGCGGGCGGTGCTGCTCGACGGCATCGTTCCGATCGTCTTCCGACGCGATCCCAAGGATCCGAACAAGGCGATCCGTCTCGAGGCGGATCTCGGCACGAGCGACGGACGCTTCGTCGAGATCCTGTCGGGAGTCAAGGAGGGCGATCAGATCGTGGTCGCCGGCAACTACCCGCTGATGCTCGCGATGAGCGGCACCGCCATCAAGGGCGGCCACTTCCACGCCGACGGCACCTTCCACGCGGAGGACCACTGATGTTGGCGAAGCTCATCGGATTCTCGATCCGCCACGCGTCGTTCGTGGTGGTCGCGTCGGGGCTGCTGCTCGTCTTCGCGGGCTTCAAGCTGCGCGAGATGCCGGTCGACGTCTTTCCCGAACTCAACGCGCCGACGGTCGTGATCATGACCGAGGCGGGTGGACTCGCCGCGGACGAGGTCGAGTCCTTCGTGACCTTCCCGATCGAGACCGCGGTCAACGGGCTCGCGGGGACGCGTCGCGTGCGCTCGGCGAGCGCGACGAGCCTCTCGATCGTGTGGGTCGAGTTCGACTGGGGCGAGGATCTCGCCCGGGCACGGCAGCTGGTCGCGGAACGGCTCGCGGCGGTCGCGGACCGGCTCCCGCCGGACGTGCATGCGGAGATCGCGCCCACCACGAGCATCACCGGCGAGGTGATGCTGCTTGCGCTCTCGTCGCCCGACGGGACCGCGACGCCGCTCGAGCTCCGCGCGTACGGCGAGTTCGACCTTCGCAACACGCTGCTCGCGATCCCCGGCGTCGCACAGGTCGTCGCGATCGGCGGCGAGCTTCCGCAGTACCGCATCGATGTGCGGCAGGATCGGCTGGCGCTCTTCGGACTCTCGATCGCGGAGGTGGTCGAGGCGGCGCGGGGCGCCCACAGCACCGCGAGCGCCGGATACCTCGGCGACGTCGATCGCCGCGAGATGCCGATCCGGCAGATGGCCCGGGTCCGCGGCCTCGAGGACATCCGCGGCACGCTCGTCGCGACCCGGAACGGCGCGCCGATCACGATCGGCGACGTGGCGGACGTGCGCCTCGCGCCGGCGCCGCTGCGCGGCACCGCGGCGGACCGCGGGTTGCCGGCGGTGGTGCTCAGCGTGCAGAAGTCGCCCGGGGCGAACACGCTCGAACTCACCAAGGAGATCGATCGGGTGCTCGACGGCGTGGAGGCCTCGCTGCCGGCGGGGATCGTCCTGAACCGCAATCCGTTCCGCGCCGCCCGCTTCATCGACCGCGCGGTGCGGAACGTGACGAAGGTGCTGCTCGAGGCGACCGCGATCGTCGCGGTGATCCTGATCCTCTTCCTCGTCAACGTGCGGGCGACGCTCGTCACCCTCACCGCGCTGCCGCTCTCGCTCGCGGTCGCGCTGCTCGTGCTCTGGGCCTGGGGGCTCTCGGTCAACGTGATGACCCTCGGCGGGCTCGCGGTCGCGATCGGCGAACTCGTCGACGACGCGATCATCGACGTCGAGAACGTCCTGCGCCGCCTGCGCGAGAACGCGTCGCGGCCGACCTCCGAGCGGCGGCCGCTCACGCAGGTGATCTACGAGGCCTCCAACGAGATCCGGGGATCGATGGTCTTCGCGACGGTGATCATCTGCCTCGTCTTCGTGCCGCTGCTCTTCCTCGAAGGGCTCGAGGGCCGCTTCTTCCGGCCGCTGGGCATCGCCTACATCACCTCGATCCTGGCCTCGCTGCTCGTGGCGCTGACGGTGACGCCGGCGCTCTGCCGACTGCTCTTCCGCAAGGCGTTTGCCGAGGCGGCGGAGGGACGCGAAGGCAAGGCCCATGGCGACGGCCTGCTGGTCCGCGTGATCAAGCGCCGCTACGAGCCGCTGCTCGCGTGGGCGATCCGCCACAAGACGATCGTGCTCGGCGGATCGGGCGCGCTGGCGGTGGCGTCGCTCCTGCTCGCCTCGACCTTCGGAACCTCGTTCCTGCCGAGCTTTCGGGAGGGCACCTACACGGTCTTCCTGATGGCGCCGCCGGGAACGTCGCTCGGAGAGAGCGATCGCCTCGCACGAGGCGTCGAGTCGCGACTGGTCGAGATCGAGGGCGCCGCGAGCGTGACGCGTCGCACCGGACGCGCCGAGCGCGACGAGCACGCCGAACCGGTGAGCTTCTCGGAGATCGAGGTGACCGTCGCGCCCGGCGGCGACTACGAGCAGGTGCGCGATGAGATCGATCGGATCCTCGCCGGCGTCCCGGGCATCACCACCATGATCGGCCAGCCGATCGAGCACCGCATGTCGCACCTGCTCTCGGGGACGCCCGCGGCGATCGCGATCGACGTCTACGGCGACGATCTCGACGGCCTTCGCGCGGTCGCCAAGCGGATCGAGGCCGTGCTGCAGTCGATTCCCGGCACGCGGGACGTCGCCGCCAACCGCGAGATCATGGTCGCGTCGGTGCCGCTCCGGTACCGCGCGGAGGATCTCGCCGCCGCCGGCCTCACGCCCGCCGCCGCCGCCGAGCAGGTTCGTCAGGCGCTGAACGGCGAGACGGTCGCGGAGATCAACGAGGGCATCCGACGCTACGACCTCGTGGTGCGGCTCGCCGACGACGAGCGGCAGCGGATCGATCAGCTCGGCGAGCTGATCCTGCGCGGCGAGAGCGGCGAGATGGTGCGGCTCTCGGATGTCGCGGACTTCGGCCCGGAGATGACGAGCAACCTCATCGCCCGCGAGAACGCCCGACGCAAGGCGGTGGTCTCGACCAACGTCGCCGCGGGCTACAACCTCGGCGATCTCGTCGCGGAGGTGCGGTCGAAGGTCGATCCGATCGTCGCCGAGGCGGGATTCACGGTGCGCTACGGCGGGCAGTTCGAGGCGCAGCAGTCCGCGAGTCGCACGATCCTCCTGATGGGCTCGGTCGTGGCGGTGGTGATGTTCCTGCTGCTGCAGCTGACCACCGGGCGCTCGCGGACCGCGTTCCTCGTGATGCTCAACCTGCCGCTCGCCCTGATCGGCGGCGTGGCCGCGGTGTTCGTGAGCGAGTCGCCGTCGGTCGTCGCCAACGTGCAGGCGCTGCTGGGCGTCGGTGAGGGCCGATACATCGCGCCGGTCCTCTCGATCGCGAGTCTTGTGGGCTTCGTGACGCTCTTCGGGATCGCGGTGCGGAACGGCATCCTGCTCGTCAACCACTTCGACCATCTCCAGCGGCACGAGGGCCGCAGCCTGGCCGACGCGGTCGTGCAGGGCTCGATGGAGCGGCTGGTGCCGATCCTCATGACGGCGTTGACCGCGGCGCTTGGACTGCTGCCGCTCGCCTTGGCGGCGGGGCAGCCCGGCAGCGAACTGCTCGCCCCGCTCGCGGTGGTGGTGCTCGGAGGCCTCGTCTCCTCGACCTTCCTCAACCTCTTCGTGGTGCCGGTGGGGTATGCGCTCGCCTTCGGGCGGGCCGGCACCTCGATCGCCGCCGCCGAGCCCGAGGTGGTGCCGGCATGAGCGGTGCCCGCCTCAACCCGTTGTTCTTCGAATCGTGGGGCGCGTGGCCTCGCGAAGACCGATTCTCCGGTGTCCCTGGATCCATGGATCTTCTTCAAGGAGTCGCTGCATGAACCGTCTCAACCCGATCACGCTCACGCTCGCCTCGGCGGGACTCGCCTTCTTCCTCGCGGCCGGCGGATGCGGCGGCGGCGATCACGATCACACCGCCGATGCGCATGACCACGACCACGACCACGACCACGATCATGACCACGACCATGCCGAAGGCGCGATGGGGCACCACCATGGCGAGACCGTCGAGCTTGGCGAGCAGACTGCGGGCGGCATGACCGTGAAGGCGTCGCGCGATGGCGAGGTCGAGGCCGGCGGCGACGTGCCGATCGACATCTGGGTGGATGGCGGGCTTGGCGGCGCGAGTTCCGTGCGGTTCTGGATCGGCAGCGAAGACGCCAAGGGCTCGGTCAAGGCGAAGGCCGAGGACGAGGATGGCCACTGGCACACCCACTGCGAGGCGCCTTCGCCGATGCCGGAAGGCTCGAAGCTCTGGGTCGAGATCGAGAAGGGCGGCGATCGCCAGGTCGTGGGGTTCGACCTGAAGGGGTGAGGGCGGGCGCGGAAGGGGACGTGCGGAGTTCGCCTTCCGCGTCCGCACGCCCCCTCCGCCTCGCTGCGCTCGGCACCTCCCCTGAGTCGCTTCGCTCCACAGGGGAGGAGTTGCGCCGTTCGCGCGATGGAGCGTGGCGTGGTTTGATCGCTCGCCCTACTGCTTCGTCCCGTCCGGCGCGCCGCCCGACACCACCGGCTGCCCGTCGCGCTTCCAGGCCCGCAGCCCGCCGCGCAGCGTGAAGACCCGCTTGAAGCGCATCTCCATGAGGCGCTTGCTCGCGGAGGCGGCGATCGGGTCGGCGTAGTCGGTGCCGTACACGATGAAGGCGTCGTAGCCCGACAAGCGGGTCGCGGCCTCGTCGCTGATCGTCGCGAAGGGCATGTTGATCGCGCCCTCGATGTGCTCCTTCTCGTACTCCGCCGGGAGGCGGGGATCGAGCCAGACCACCTTGGTTCCGCCCGACCCGAAGAGCCCTCGCTGCTTCGATCCCTCGGTGAGGGCCTCCGCCGGCTCGACCCACACGATGTCCCGGTCGCTGGTCTTGGCTTCGCAGCCGACGAGGCCTGGCAGCAGGCTGCCGGCGAGGAGGAGCGAGGCGATCAGGGTTCGCGAGGCGGCGATCGGTCGGAGGGGCATATCGATTCCAGCGAGAGTCCGTTTCGGAGATCATCCGAGGCGGTTCGAGGCATTCGGGAGGCCGACGGCCCGTTGGCCGGCCCGCGTCACGCACCGCATCGGCGTCGGAGCATACGGGACGGCTCCGCAACCGCTCTTCGTCGGGATCGAACGAGGCTCCGCAGAATCGGCCTCCTCGACACGAACCACGCTTCCAACGCTTGCTCCATGAACATCTCCTTCGCGCTTCGCTTCGTCGCCGTCGTCCTCGTCGCCGCCGCACTCGCCTCGCCCGCGATGGCGCAGGTCCTTCCGAACCTTCCGGGATCGCCGGCCGCGCGACCAGCCGCGAGCCGGGGAAGCGAGTTGGCGAAGCTCTCGATCGCGCCCGATCCGATCCGAATCGAAGCGGGCGGCACGGCGCTGGTCGCGGCGGTGCTCTCGATCGAGCCCGGCTGGCACGTCTACTGGCGAAACCCCGGCGACAGCGGCATGGCGCCGAGCCTTCGCTGGACGCTTCCCGAGGGGCTCGTCGCCCGCGCGATCCGCTGGCCGCGGCCGATGGTCTTCGCGAGCGAGCACGAGACCAACTACGGCTACGAGCGCGAGGTCGGCCTGATCGTCGAGATCGAAGCGGCCGCCGAGGCGAAGCCGGGCGACTTCGACGGCCGCCTTCGCGCGGACTGGATGGTCTGCAAGGAGCTCTGCCTGCTCGGAAGCGGCACCACGGCGTTCAAGGTCGAGGTGCTGCCCGCGGGCGATCCGGCCGCCGCGGGGATCTCGGTCCGCGCCGGCGACGTGGTGCTGCCCCGCGATCCCGCGGTGCGACGATGGTTCGGCCGCCTGCCGCTCTCGACGCCGCCGACGTCCGCGTTCGAGTCGACGATCCTCGGCGACCCGGGTTCCGGAGCGGTCCGGCTGATCGTCGCCGGCCCGGCGGGCGCCTTCGACCGCGTCGCCTTCATCCCCGACAGCACGCCGGGCGCGACCTGCGGCGAGGGTCGGCCGGTCGTCGGAGCGGTCGAAGCGGGTCGATTCCGCCTCGAAGTGCCCGTCGAGGTGCGTCCGCAGGATGCCGCCGGCGAAGGGCTCCGCGTCGCGGGGCTCGTCGTGCTCGGCGAGCGGCCTGACGACCCGAGCTTCGAAATCGAGGTGCCGATCCCCATGACGCCGGCACCCCCTTCGGAACAATGATCTTCGCGTCGGGCGGAGCCGTTGCGTGACGGCAGGTCGACCCCGACGAACCCCGTCCCATCGATCCTTCCTCGAGTTCAGGAGCCCACCATGCAGACTCGCAACGCGTTCTCCCGTCGTCTCGCCCTGGCGGGCGGTCTCTTCGCCGCCTTCACCCTTGCCGGCAGCGCGATCGCCCAGCTCGGCAACGCGGCACCCGCCGGCAAGCAGCAGGCCAAGTCCGGGCCGATGGCGGAGGTCGGCAAGCCCGCGCCGAACTTCACGCTCAAGACCACCGATGGCAAGGAGTGGAGCCTCTCCGATGCCAAGGGCAAGGTCGTGGTGCTCGAGTGGGTGAACCCCGAGTGCCCGGTGTGCGTGCGGGTCTGCGAGCAGGGCGTGGTCGCGGAGACGATCAAGGGCGTCAAGGAGCTCTTCCCCGACGCGGTGTACGTCGCGATCAACTCGAGCGCCGCGCGTCCTTCGAGCCTCTCGGGCACCGCTGCCTACCTCGCGTCCCACAAGATCGAGATCCCGGCGCTGCTCGACAGCGAGGGTGCGGTCGGCAAGATGTACGGCGCGAAGACCACGCCGCACTGCTACGTGATCGACGCCAACGGCGTGCTCGTCTACCAGGGCGCGATCGACGACGGCGCGAACGGCAACGCGAAGATGAACTACGTCGTCAACGCCGCCAAGGCCCTCAAGGCCGGCGAGGCGGTGTCGCCGAGCACGACGCGTCCGTACGGCTGCGGCGTCAAGTACAAGAAGAACGGCTGATCGTGCCGACGGCTCGCTCGAGCCGGCGGATCTCGACGATTCCACGGCGGCCCGGACCTCGCGTCCGGGCCGTCGTCGTCTCGAGGCCCCGTGCGTTCAGGCGCACCCCGCGTCGATCACGCGGCCGTGCACGTCGGTGCGCCGCATGTCGCGGCCGCCGAACCGATGCACGAGTCGCTTGTGGTCGACTCCGAGCAGGTGCAGCATCGTGGCGTGCAGGTCGTGGATGTCGACCGGATGCTCCACGGCCTTGTAGCCGTACTCGTCGGTGGCGCCGTGGATCGAGCCGGCCTTGACGCCGCCGCCCGCCATCCAGATCGAGAATCCGAAGGGATTGTGGTCGCGGCCGTCGCTGCCCTGGGCAAACGGCGTGCGCCCGAACTCGCCCGCCCACACCACGAGGGTGTCGTCGAGCAGCCCGCGTCGCTTGAGATCGATGAGCAGTCCGGCGATCGGCTGATCGACCGCACGGGCGTTCTCCTCGTGGCCCTTGACGATCGCGTTGTGCTGATCCCACCGGTCGTTGCCGGTGCCCGGACAGGTGAGTTCGATGAACTTCACGCCGCGCTCCACGAGCCGCCGTGCGAGCAGGCACTGCCGCGCGTAGGTCGCGGTGGGTGCGTAGGTCGAATCGACACCGTAGAGGGCGAGGGTCTCCGCGGACTCGCCGGAGAGGTCCATGAGTTCCGGCACCGACGACTGCATGCCGTAGGCGAGCTCCCAGTTGCGGATCGCGCTGTCGATCGCGTCGGCACCACCGGCCGACTCGGCGAACGAGGCGTCGAGCGTCTCGAGCAGGTGCCGCTTGCGGATCTGCGCCGCCGGATCGCGCTCGAGCGGCGCGACGTTCGCAAGTCCGCTGCCCCGCGGAAGGACGATCGAGCCCTGATGCGTCGCCGGCAGGAATCCGTTGCCGAAGCACTCGATGCCGCCCGGCGGGATGAGGCCCCCGTGGAGCACGATGAACGCGGGCAGGTCCCGGCTTCCGTCGCCAAGCCCGTAGGAGGTCCAGGCGCCCATGCTCGGCCGGCCGGCGATGCCCGCGCCGGTGTGCAGGAAGTAGTTGGCGTTGGTGTGCTCGGAGAACTGGCTCGTCATCGAGCGCACCACGAGCAGATCGTCGGCGCACTCTCGAAGGCGGGGGAAGAGGTCGCTCACCGGCGTTCCGCAGGTGCCGCCGGGCTTGAAGGCCCACGGGCCCGCGAAGGTGCTGCCGTTGTTGTTGAACTGGGTCCGCTCCATCGCCATCCCGAACGGCTGGCCGTGCTCGGCGACGAGGCGCGGCTTCGGGTCGAAGGTGTCCATCTGCGACGGACCACCGTCCATGTAGAGGAAGATCACCCGCTTCGCCCGCGCAGCGTGGTGCAGGCCGTTCGCGGCGAGCGGCTCATGGCCACCGAGTCCGAACGCGCGGTCGCCGAGCATGGCCGAGGCCGCCATCGCGCCGAATCCGGAGAGGCACGAAGCGAGCATCTCGCGGCGGGTGGTGCCGCGGGATCGGAATCGGCCGCAATGGCTGGTGGCGGGGCGTGGATCGCTCATGGTGGTGGTTCGCGCGACGCCGCGAGGCGGTTCACTGGAGGAACAGGAACTCCTTGGTGTTGAGCAGCACGTGGGCGAGCGCCGCCCACGCCTCCGGAGCATCGACGCCGATGGCTCGTTCGCTTCCCAGAAACGCGAGGCACGCCTCCGACTCCTCGGGCCGAGGCGGTCGTCCAAGGCTCTCCTCGAACATGCGGGAAAGCCGCGCCGCATCGTCGGCCGGCATGGCCGCGATCCGCGCGCCCCAGGCGTCCGCGACGAGATGCACCAGCGGCGCGTTGAGCATCGCCAGCGCCTGTCCGGGCACGTTCGAGCGGTTGCGGCGTCCGATCGTGGTGGTGGGGATCGGCAGGTCGAACGCCTGCAGGAACGGGTCGGGGAAGTTGCGCCGCACCTCGAGATAGACGCTGCGCCGCCCGGCGCCGTCGAGCGGACCGCTCTGCCCGGGGCGTCCCCGGCCGTCCATGAACTCCGTGAGATGCGTCGGGATGCCCGGCCCGCCCATCGCCGGGTCGAAGCGGCCCGAGAGCACGATCAGCGCGTCGCGCAGGCTCTCCGCGTCGAGCCGGCGCAGGTTCGCGCGGTGCGGGATCTCGTTCAGCGGATCGATCGCCTCGCTCCGCGGATCGCCCGCGATCGACATGGCATAGGTGTTCGAGAGCACGATCGCCCGAACGAGCCGCTTGACGCTCCAGTCGGCGCGAAGGCGATCGGCGAGATGATCGAGCAGCGCCGGATCCGCAGGCGGCGAGCCGAGGGCGCCGAAGTCGTCGACGCTCTCGACGATTCCGCGACCGAGCAGATGGTGCCAGATCCGATTCGCCATCACCCGCGCGGTGAGCGGGTGATCGCGCTCGATCATGCGCTGCGCGAGGGCGAGCCGATCCGCAGGCCGTGCCGCATCGCCGTCGAGGCTCGCCAGATGACCAGGGCCGACCGGTTCACCCCGCCGACGGGGGTCGCCGCGAAGTCGAACATGCTCGACCCAGGGCGTGCCGTCCTCGGTCGCAAGCACGCGCACCGGGGACGGTGACTGTCCAGTTCCCGCCGCACTCAGCGCGGCGCGCTGCTGCGCCGTCGACTCGACCGCGACGATCGTCTCCTCGGGAATCGGCGGCGGCGAGGCGCCGTCGCTCGTCGCGACCCAGTCGATCTCGAGGAAGCCCTCGCCCTCGTCGATCCACTCCAGATAGGCCCGGTGTCCCCGGTAGCGGTCGAGGTCCCACGAGGCGGTGACGAACGCCTGCGGCGAATCGATTCCGCGCTTGAAGCCCTCGAAGAGGAGCGCGTTCCGCTCGTCGAGAAAGTAGCCGTCGACGATCACCCTCGCCGTCCCCTTGCCGCGGATCCGCTGGTGCAGATGACGGTGGACGATCTCGAAGGAGGGCGAGCGCAGGGTGCCGGCGAAACGCTCGCCTGGCGCACGACTCGAGGCGAGGCCGATCGGCGCACGGCGGACCGACTCTGCCTCGATCTCGAGCAACGGGAGTTCCTCGATGCTTCGCGCAAACGCCAGGCCGGTCGCGGAAAAGCCTTGCGGCAGCGGCGTTGCGAAGTCCTCGAGCAGTTCGAGTCCCGCCTCGGCTGGATCGTCGTCGCGCGACTCCGCCCGCAGGGCGGCATCGGCGAGGATCGATCGCTCGAGGGTGCGCCGGGCGAGCAGGCTCTCCTCGCGGGCCCGGGCGATCTCGCCGTGCGGATCCAGTTCGACGATCGCCCGCCGCGCGACCTTGAGATGCGCCGAGAGGCCGTAGTAGTCCGCCTGGGTGATCGCGTCGAACTTGTGGTCGTGGCAGCGGGCGCACGAGGCGGTCACCCCGAGGAACGCCTTGCTGAGCACGTCGATCTGGTTGTCGATGCGGTCCGCCTCGTCCATCGCCACATCGACCGGCGCGTGGGTGCCCTGCGAGAGCCACCAGAAGCCGGTGAGGATCCGGCTCTGATCGAGTCCGCTTGCCGCATCGAGGCGAGGCTGCTCGATGAGATCGCCCGCAAGGTGCTCGGTCAGGAAGCGGTCGTAGGGGACGTCGTCGTTGAAGGCGGCGATCACCGCGTCGCGATAGCGCCACGCGTGCGGAATCGGGTAGTCGAATTCGTGTCCATGCGTCTCGGCGTAGCGCACGAGATCGAGCCAGTGCCGACCCCAGCGTTCGCCGAAGGCGGGCGAGGCGAGCAGGCGATCGACCTCGCGCGCGAACGCCTCGCGGGATGGATCGGCCGCGAAGCGATCCAGATCCTCCGGGGAAGGCGGCAGGCCGGTGAGGTCGAAGGAGACTCGACGCAGCAGCGTGTGCGGATCCGCCGGCGGCGCCGGTTCGAGCCCGTTCGCCTCGAGCCGTGCCAGCACGAAGCGGTCGATCGGATCGAGCACCCACGAGGCTTCGGAGACGGCCGGCGGCGTTGGCGGATCGATCGCCCGCCAACTCCACGCCTCGTTGTAGACGGCGCCTTCCTCGATCCAGCGGGTGAGCAGGTCGATCTCGCGGGCGGTGAGCGCCTCGCCCTCCGGCGGCATGCGCAGATCCGGGTCCTCCTCGAGGACTCGAAGCAGCGCCTCGCTTGCGTGCGGGTCGCCCGCGGAGATCGGCGTCACGCCGTCGTCACGGGTTCGCTTGGCGTCGTGCGGATCGTCGAGCCGGAGCTTCGCCTCGCGGCTCGACGCATCGGGCCCGTGGCAGGTGAAGCAGCGCGCCGCGAGGATCGGTCGGATGTCGCGGCCGTAGTCGATCGGCTCCCCGACGCCTTCCGCGGCCGTGCTCGAAGTCCATGCGAGCAGCGCGACGAGCGGAAGAGCGGAATGCGGCACCGGCATCGCCCAAGTGTCGGCCGGATGACCACGGCGGGCAAGAGCCTTGCCCTACGGGAGCAGAGGTTGGAGGCCGCCAAGGTG
>JBMTTG010000051.1:0-14338 GCA_049449095.1 Phycisphaerales bacterium
AGCGTCGCGGTGCCGGCGCCCGAGATCTCGAAGGTGAAGCGATGGCTTCGAGCCACGAGGTCGAGGCTCGTCGAGAAGTTCGCCGGATCGTCCGCCTCGATCGCGGCGGCGATTCGCACGTCGCTCACCGGATAGAACGGCTGGATCGGGCGGAACATGTTGTAGGCCACGCGATCGTCGATCGGCAGCGCCTGCCAATTCCACTCGAGCGTGGTCGGCGAGGTGCGTTCGCATCGCCAGGTCCGGTCGCCACGCACATCCCATCCGGCGCCCTGCCACGGCGGACCCGGATACGCCGCTCGCCACTCCTGCTCGAGCTTCGAGGGGTTCACCGGCACGAAGTCGCTGTCGTAGACCGGCTGCCACACCGCCCGCTGGATGTACTCGGGCTTGCGTTGGACCTCGAGGTCCGCGGTCGGCGTGCCGAGCGGCGCCGCGAAGACGTCGCCGTCTGCAAGCAGCAGCCGTTCGTCGGGAAGCCCCACGAGGCGCTTGATGTAGTTCTGCGTGTCGCCGACCGGATCGGTCGGGTTCTTGAAGACGACGACGTCCCAGCGGCTCGGCTCGGAGAACGGATAGAGGAACTTGAGGACGAGCACTCGGTCGCCCATGCGGGCTTCGGGCAGGAGCTCGGCGTTGGTCGCGGTCGCGATGGGGCCGCTGAACCCGAGCATCGGATCGAAGATCCGCCACATGCGCGGCGGCGCAATGCCCGCGGCGGCAGCCCGCGCCGAATCGACCACCGGGCCCGCGTCGATCGGGAACTCGTAGGCGGTCTCGGCCGAGCGATAGCGAAGGTGCTGGCCCATGAGGGTCGGCGCCATCGAGCCGGTCGGGATCACGAAGCCCTCGACGAAGAATCCGCGGAAGGTCATCGCGAGCACGAACGCGACGATCAGCGACTGCAGCGTGTCGGTGACGGAGGTGCCGGCTTGCCCGGCGGCGTCGTTCGTGGTCGAGGTCATGGAAAGGTTGATCGTATGGGTGAGGGCTGCGGCATCAGCGAGGGACGACTCGAGCCGAGCGTCATCCAGAAGGTCCGGCCCTCCAAGGCCCCGCGGCAGTCGATCGCTCGGCGCAATCCGCCAGCCGATCGGTTCGTTGCCTGCCCATCACCCGGTGTAGTACTTGCTGAGGAGCGCGACGACCTTGGGCTGGTCGGCGTTGATCCGCAGCGAGTTGCGGAAGGCATCGCGAGCCTCCGTCATCGCCTTCTGATCCTTGCGATCGCTCGAGAGCCACGTGTTGAGCGCGTTCACGCCGATGCCGTTCCAGCTCGGCCAGTGGCCCGGATCGATCCGGACCGCGCGGCGGTAGGCGTCGAGGCTCTTCTGGAACTCGCCCATCCGGAAGTACGCGAAGCCCATCCGCTCGCAGGCGTTGGCGCTGTCCTCGATCCGCAGCAGGATCTCCGCGGTGTTGATCGACTCCTGGAACCGCTTCTCGGCGATGTAGGCGTTGATCAGGTTGAGGAGCACCGGCGGCGAAGGCTCGAGCAACTCGAGCGCGAGCTCGTACTGCATGATCGCGTCGCCGTGGCGGCCGACCCGCTCGTACGCGGCACCGAGGTTGATGCGGGCCGAGCCGCTGTCTGGATCGAGCTCGACGGCCTTCTCCGCAAACGGCACCGCCAGCGTCGGCTCGTCGAGCTGCAGGTAGCTCGTCGCGATGTTGATGTTCGCTTCGACGTCGTAGGGTCGGATCGTGAGGGCACGGTGGTAGGCCTTCACCGCGTCGGCGAACCGCTTCAGCATCTGCAGCACGCGGCCGTGGCCGTACTGGGCGTCGAAGTTCTCCGGCTCGAGCCTCACCGCGCGGGCGAAGGCCGGCTCGGCCTCCTTGTAGTTGCCTTGCGCCAGATGGATGTCGCCGATCCCGATGAACGCGGTGGTCAGCGTCGGGTTCTCGGAGAGGAGCGACTGGAAGAGCCGAAGCGCCTCCTGATAGTCGCCCACGTCGGCGGTCTGCTGGGCGATCTCGATGCGCTCGGCCTGCGTCGGCGTCGGCGTGGTCGCCGGACGCGCCACCTCGACCGGCACCGAACGGACCGGCACGGGAGCCGGCGCCGTCGGGCGATTGCGGCAGGAGACCAGCGTCAGCGTCGACACCGCGACACTCGCGAGCGCGGCAGCGACCAGCGGGCGCGGAATCCGTCGCGGCATGTTGAAGGTTCGTCGTCGGCGAGCGCTCATCGGATCGACCAAAGGTAGGTTCACGCGGTCTTCAGGCCTTCCTTCGTCCTCCGGTCCGCGCAGGCTTCGCCGATCCGCGGCTCCCTCGCCGGGCTTCGGCGTCCTTGGGCCGACTGGCACGAGCGCCCGCCTTCGACGCCGCCCTGGGCGCACGGGACATCGCCCGAAGACGCTTCAGGTTGACCGCGTCCCACGGGACTTGATCGGCATCGAGTTCCTTCGGCGTCTCCAGAATCTTCGGAATCGAGGCAAAGCGGGCATCGCCGCAGATCGCCCGGAAGCAGGCGCGGCCGCACGTCCCCTCGCCGATGTGCGCGTGCCGATCGAGCCGCGAGCCGACGGCTCCCTTCGAGTCGTTCATGTGGAACGCCCCGATCCGCGCGAGGCCGCAGGTCGCGTCGAATCGGGCGAGCACGGCGGCGGCCTTGGTGGGGGTGGTCATGTCCCATCCCGCGGCGGTCACGTGGCAGGTGTCGAAGCAGAAGCCGACCCGATCCGGTTCGGCGACCCGCTCGCGAATCATCGCGAGATGCCCGAAGTCGTAGCCCAGGTTGGTGCCGCTACCGACGGTCGTCTCGAGCAGCGTCTTCACGCGAAATCGAGGCAAATCGCGATGGATCCGATCGAGCGCCTCGACGATCCGCTCGAGGCCGGCGAGTTCGTCGTCGCTTGGCGGCTCGCCAAGGGGCAGCGGGGTCTTCTTCGAGGGGGCCTCGCCGAGGTGCGCGCCCGGATGCGCCACGCACAACTCGATGCCAAGCGCCTCGCAGCGTTCGAGCTCCTGCCGCTGCGCCTTGATCGAGCGAGTGCGGGTCTCGCCCGGCGGCGCGGCCAGATTGACCAGATAACTGTTGTGGCTCACCACCCGCGGCGGACCGGGCTGGTCCCAGCCGAGCGCGGCGAGCCCTTCCTTCCAGCGGGCGATCTCGTCCTTCGAGATCGGCGGGTTGTCCCACCGCCGCTGGTTGCGAGTGAAGATCTGGACGCAGTCGCAGCCGAGCGCCTTCGCTTCCGCAAGGGCATGCTCGAGTCCGCCGGCAACGGAAAGATGGCTTCCAAACATCGGCGAACGATATCGGACCTTCGAGGCCGGAGGCGATGGGTCAGATCCGATCGACGAGCCGCTCGATCGCAGCATCGACCGCATCGCGAGCCGCACCGGCTTCGACGCGATCCTCGAGGATCCGCTTCGCGCGTCGGGCGACGATGAACGGCGACTCGATTGCGCAGGGATTGGCGCTCGCAAGCACCTCCTGCCGAGCGGAGCGGAGGATCTCGATCGCGAGGTCCTGAGCCGATCGCTCCTCGACGCTTGGCGGCGCCGGGCGAGGCTTCTCCGGCACCTCGATCCACATCGAACTCGCGGCGATGGCGGCAGGATCGGTCGACGGTCGCGTCGAGGCGGACTCGGCGCCTTCGGCGACGCCGGATCCTCGTTCACGATCGATCTCTCCAAACACGCCTGCCTGCATCGGTCTCCTTGAATCGGCGGGATCGCCCTCGAGAGTTGAGGCGCGGTTCACTTCGGCGCCTCCGCGGGCTGCGCCGCCGCTTCGTCGGAAGCGGCGTTGTCGCGGCCTGCACTCGATACGTCCTGCGAAGCCTTGGGGTTCACCTTCGTCGCCTCGCGCTCGGCGACGAGCAGCGTCGCCAGCGCCACGAGCCGCGAGGTCTTCATGGCGAGCCCGGGCAGGATGCGATCGGCGTGATCGGTGACCTGGTGGTAGTCCTCGTGATCCTCGACCGAGAAGAGCACCGCCGGCACGCCCTTGGCAAGGAACGGCCCTTGGTCGCTGCGGTCGAGCCAGTCCGGATGCGTGTCGAAGCGGATCTCGAGGCCGACCGCCGCGTTCGCGGCGCGGAGCGCCTCGCGAATCGGCTCGGAGAAGTCGCGGCCGTCGCAGAAGATCAGGTTCTCCTCGCCGCGGCTGATCATGTCGAGGTTGAACATCGCCGCGATCGACGAGATCGGCACGGGCGGGAACTCGACGAATCGCTTGGCGCCGCGAAGCCCGGCCTCCTCGCCGGTGAAGGCGACGAACATCACCTGGCAGGGGAGTCGCTGCGGCAGCGACGCGAGCGCCCGGGCGATCGCGATCATGCCGCAGACGCCCGAGGCGTTGTCATCGGCGCCGTTGAAGATCCGGTCCTCGCCGCGCCGCTTGGGCGGCAGGTGGTCGTAGTGGGCGGTGATGAGGATCGTGCGGTCCGCGTGCGGCGAGCCCTCTCGGGCCGGCAGCACCGCGATCACGTTGGGCGCGGCTTCGGCGTCGGCGAGCGGCTGGAACCACGGCGAGATCGCCACCGGCGCCGCCGCAGGTGCAGGCTTCTCGCCGGCCTGCTCGTCAGCCTGCGTGTCGCTCGCCGCGAGAGGCTCGCCCTCGGCGGACTCCTTCGAGAGCGTCGCTTCGATCATCTCGCGCGGCACGCCGAGCAGTTGCGGGTTGCCCGGCGCGAGGCCTGCGGCGGCGAACTGGACGCGGATCCACTCGGCGGCCTTGAAGGCGAACGGGCTTCGGAAGAATCGGCCGTAGTACTCGTCCGAGGCGAGGTGCGTGACGTCGGCGAGGATCGTGTCGGCGGTGATCACGGACTCGATCGCCGCGACCGTCGTGGAAGCAACCGAGATCTCGCCGAGGGCGACCGCCGGCGGAAGTTCATCCGCAGCCGAGGCCGCCATCGCCGGCGCGGCGCACGGCACGCCCAAGGCGAGGGCGAAGAGCCAGGAGGATCGAGGTCGAAGCGGGCGCGGCGAGCGGTCGTTCATGCGGGTCGGAAATCATCGCCGTTTCCGCGGCGAATGAAAGAGGTTCGGGCGGAATCGCCGGAGGGTTGCCGGCGGCACGGCCGCCTCGGGTGCGGATCGTGCCCTTCGCGAGACATCCAAGGAGGGTCGCTCCACGGTTGAACTCGCGCAGCGCCTCGTCACTCCGGCGTCCTCGCACGAACCGGTATCGTCCGGCGATGTCGAGCGAACATCCCAATCCTCCCGAGCTGTGGCTGCTTCGCCATGCGGCGACCGACTGGAGCGAGAACGGCCGCCACACCGGATGCCGGACGAATCTGCCGCTCAACGCCGCGGGACGGGCCGCGGCCATGCCGCTTCGCCAGGCGCTCGAGAACGTCTCCTTCGCCGCGGTCCTGTCGAGTCCGCTCGATCGCTGCATGGAGACCTGCCGACTCGCCGGCCGCGGCGACACCATGAAGACCGATCCGGATCTCGTCGAGTGGGACTACGGCGACTTCGAAGGCCTCACCACGCCGCAGATCCGCGAGCGCTATCCGGCGTGGACGATCTGGTCCGGGCCTTGGCCCGGCGGCGAGACCGCCGAACAGGTCGGCGCGCGGGCGCAGCGGGTGATCGCGAAGCTCCGCGGCATTCCCGGCCGCGTCGCGATCTTCAGCCACGGCCACTTCTCGCGGGTGCTTGCGGCGACGTGGCTCGGCTTCGACGCGAGCGCCGGCAAGGCGTTTGCCCTCGACACCGGCACCTACTCGGTGCTCGGCTGGGAGCACGAGTACCCGACGCTTCGCAAGTGGAACGAGATGCCGGGGCAGTAGCGGGGGGCACGCAGCAGCCCAAGCGGCGAAGCAATGCGTCTCCGCGGCTTCGCGTGCCCATCGAACCCGCCCTGTGAAACAGGCCGCGTCCGAGCGCGGCCTGTCTCCCGAAGTGTCGAGTGGTTCGCGTTCGCGATGCTCTGGCGTCACGCCTCCGGACGTTCGGCGAGCAGCGCATCGAGGATCGCGGTCTTCTCCTCGAACGCCATCGCCGGATGCAGCCCGTTGTGCCGCAGCACGCCGTTGGCGTCGATGATCGCCAGATGCGGGATCCCGCTCACGTCGTAGTCGGGGTTGAAGACCTCGGTCGTCGAGAACGCGACCGGCCAGGTGATCTCCATCGCCTTGATGTAGTCGGCCATCAGCGCGTACTCCTTGGCGGGATCGTTCTCGCAGTCGATCGGCTGCTCGCCACGCGGGAAGTGTCGTCCTTGCAGGCTCGTCACCCCGAGGATCACGACGTCCTCGGGCGCGTAGTGCTCGCGAAGCTCGCGCACGTTGGGGAAGCTCGCGACGCACGGCCCGCACCAGGTCGCCCAGAAGTCGAGCACGACGACCTTCCCGCGAAGGTCCTCCAGCGAGGCGATCGCGACCGGTCCGTTCGCGTCGTGCACCCAGTCGAAGGCGATCGCCGTCGCGGGCTGATCGACGATCGACCCCTGCATCGGGCGGCTCTCGAGACGCGCGATCGCACTCTTGAGCTGCTCCGCGCGGAGATGGTCGCCGGCCTGGGTCGTTGCGTCGACGGCAGCCTTCGTCTTCGCGAGCAGCGACTGCCGAAGCGCTTCGCGGGGCTCCGCGTCGATCGTGCCGAGATCGACGAGCATCTTCATGTAGCCCGCCGCGCCAAACATGCCTTCGAAGGTCGGCTGGAACTTCCACCCGAGAAGATAGAGCTTCGCTGCGTGGGGCGCGATCGCCGCCTTGTCCATGTATCTGAGCCGCGACGCGAGCGGGAACGCGCCGCGGGTCGCGATGAACCCGTCGAGACCCGGATGATCGAGGAGCGTCTCCATCGAGATGCCGTCGATCTCGAAGCCGATCGCCGAGAGCCCCGCTTCGAAGCCGTCCGCATCGGGGCTCTCGAAGAGCCTCGCCAAGCGAGCCTTCGCCTGTGCCTGCATGGCGGGCGTCAGCATGTCCCAGAGCGTCTGCAACTCGGTCGGGGTCGCGGCGTCGAGATCGACGGAGAACTCCGCCCAGATCGACTCGCGGATCGGACCGAGCTGCTCCTGGAACTGCGTCATCAGTTCCGGGGTCATCGAGCCCCCGTTGTCGGCGAGGAACTTCTCGTAGGCCGCGCGGGCCTGGGTGAACCACGCTTCGCCGATCGCCTCCATGGTCTCGTCGCCGATCCCGGCGGGCGGAGCAGCCGCCTCCTGCAGCCGGCCAAAGCCGGGCGACGAGAGGGCAAGCGCGACCGTGGCGATCAGCAGGGATCCGAGCGGGCGGCGAACACGCGGCAGGGTGGGGGTCATGGCGATCCTTCTATAGAGCTTGGGGAGCCGGCAGGCGTCGGTCCGGCTTCCCGTGGCGACGATCGGAGAGCGGCACGGTACCGCCGACGAGTCGCTCGGATGCGGGGGCGGAACCCGAGTCCGCCTCAATGCCGCGCGAGGCTCCGCATTGCGGTCCGAGGAGGGAAGCGCGTGGAGGCATGGTCTCGGCATCCTGGCACCGACCGAGCCCGCTCGGCGCAGTTCCTCTCGGATCGTTCGATCTCTTCGCTGGAGCCTCGCCGACCTTGAACTACGCTTGAACGTCATGATTCCGAAGCGACTCGTCGCCGGCCTTGCCAGCGTCGGCCTGCTCGCCGGACTGGTCGCCCTGACCGCCGGCGCGAGCCCTCGCCCCCTCGAACCGAAGAGCCCCCTTCCGATCCGCCTGCCTGCCGTCGCGCAGGAGGCCGATGACGCCGCGGCATCGCGCGAGGCCGCCGAGGCGATCTTCCTCGCCGAGGTCCTGCCGATCTTCGAGGCCCGATGCGTGGAGTGCCACGGCGCCGACCGTGCGAAGGCAGGCCTTCGCCTGCACGAGCATGGCGAGATCCTCGACGTGCCGGCGCTTGATCGCGTGGTCGTCGCGGGCGATCTCGACGCGAGCGAACTGTGGCATCGCATCACCCTCGATGGCGACGACGACGAGGCGATGCCGCCCAAGGGCGATCGCCTGACCGAGTCGGAACGGGCCGCGATCCGCCGCTGGATCGAGGCCCTGCCTGCCGACGAGTCCGTCGACGGCGCCGCCGAACTCGACGAAGAAGCGCTGCTCACGGCCCGCATCGAGGAGGCACTTCGCGAGCGCTGGGCCTTCCGCGATCTCTCGAAGCCGCAGCCGCCGAGGGTCCGCAATCCCGAGTGGTGCCGCAACGAGGTCGACTTCTTCATCCTCGCGAAGCTCGAGGAGATCGGCCTCGAGCCGGCGCCGGAGGCCGATCCGCTCACGCTCCTTCGCCGCGCGAGCCTCGACCTCGTCGGGCTGCCGCCTACGCCGGAGGAGATCGAGGCGTTTCTTGCCGCCTGGGATGCCGACCGCGAGACGGCGTGGAGCGACCTGATCGATCGGCTGCTTGCGAGCCCGCACCACGGCGAGAAGTGGGGCCGCCACTGGCTCGATCTCGTGCGCTACGCCGAGACCAACGGCTTCGAGCGCGACAGCGTCAAGAACGGCGCGTGGAAGTACCGCGACTGGGTCGTTGCGGCGCTCAACGAGGACATGCCCTACGACCGCTTCGTGCTCGAGCAGCTCGCAGGCGACGAACTCCCGGATCGCGACTACTCGAGCCTGGTCGCGACGGGCTTCTATCGCCTGGGCATGTGGGACGACGAGGTGCCGGACCTCAAGCAGGCCCTCGCGGACGACCTCGACGGCATCGTCGACGTCGTCGGCCGCACCTTCCTCGGGCTGCCGATGGGCTGCGCGCGATGCCATGAGCACAAGGGCGATCCGATCCCGCAGGAGGAGTACTACGAGTTCGCGGCGTACTTCGCGGGCGTCAAGCCGTACAAGACGAGTCCCTTCAACTCGATCGCCGCCGAGAACGTGATGCGCATGGTGCGGTCGGACTTCGGCCACGCCGATCCCGAGGCCGAGCGTCGGGCGCACCGCGCCGAGCGTGAGCGGCTGATCGCGGAGATCCGCACGATCGAGGCGTCGGCGGGCCTCGCTTCGGATCCCGCCACCTTCGTCGATCGATCGCCATCGACTGGCCTCGTCGCGCATCTGGCCTTCGAGGACGACCGTTCGGGCGAGGCGAAGGACGCCCTCGGCGGCGCGAGCGCCTCGGTGCGCGATGCGAACTTCGCCCGCGAAGGCCGGGTCGGCCGCGGCTTCGGCTTCGACGGCGGCGACGATCGCGTCGAGATCGATCGCCCGGTCTCGGAGCACTTCACGATCGCGTTCTGGATGCGCACCACCGACGTGGGCGGCGGAAGCGAGAGCGATCGCCGATGGTTCCTCGGCAAGGGGCTCGTCGACGGCGAGATCCCCGGCATCGTTCCCGACTTCGGGGTGAGTCTCGTCTCGAACGGCTACATCAGCGCCGGCACCGGCGACCCCGAGACCTTCATCGGGTCGGGTCCCGGCCACAACGACGGCGAGTGGCATCACGTCGCGTTCACCCGCGACATGGCCTCGGGCGAGATCGCCCTCTTCATCGACGGCGTCGAAGTCGATCGTGCCAAGGGCTCGACCCGACCGCTCGATCGTCCCGCGAGGCTCGCGATCGGAGCCATGCAGCCTGGCCATGGCGCGTTCGCGGGCGACCTCGACGAGATCCGCTTCTACGACCGCGTGCTGACCACCGACGAGATCCGCAGCGCCGCCACGGCGATCCTGCCGCGCGACGAGGCGATCGCCGCGGTCGGGCAGACGCAGGACGACGAGGCCGTCGCGCGCCTCGTGGCCGCGCACGATTCGTTCATGGCCCTTCGCCCGCCCGACTGGCAGGGCGAGTCGGTGCTCGTCGTGCGCGACGTGCCCACGCCGCCCGACACCTTCGTCCACCTGCGCGGCAATCCCCACAGCCTCGGGGCGAAGGTTGAGCCGGACGTTCCCGAGATGGCGGGATCGTTCCGACCCGGACCGGTCGAGCCGCCGGCGCACGGCGAGAGCAGCGGGCGGCGCCTCGCGCTCGCGAAGTGGATCGCCGATCCACGCAACGGCCTCGCGCTTCGCGCGATCGCGAATCGCCTCTGGCAGCACCACTTCGCGGCGCCGATCGTGCCGACCCCCAACGACTTCGGGAAGTTCGGCGAGAAGCCCACCCATCCGGAACTGCTCGACTGGCTCGCGGCGAGCTTCGCCGAGCGCGGCTACTCGATGAAGGACTTCCATCGCCTGCTCATGCAGAGCGCCGCGTACCGCATGTCGAGCATTCCGAGCGAGCAGGCGCTTCTGGCCGACGCCGGCAACGAGCGGCTCTCGCGGCAGCGGATGCGCCGCCTCACCGCGGAGGAGCTTCGCGACGGCATGCTCGCCGCCAACGGCACGATCGATCTTCGCGTGGGCGGCGAGAGCATCCGTCCTCCGATGCCTGCCGAGGTGCTCGCGACGAGTTCGACACCCGACTCGGTCTGGCCGCTCACGCCCGAGGGCACCTGGGGCCGCCGCAGCCTCTACATCCACCAGAAGCGATCGCTGCAGCATCCGCTGCTCCTGGTCTTCGACTCGGCCGACATCGATTCGCCCTGCCCGGTGCGCTTCTCGACCGTGCAGCCGACCCAGGCCCTCTCGATGCTCAACGGCGAACTCGTGATCCGCGAGGCGAAGCGGTTCGCCGAGCGGCTCGAGCGCGAGCGGCCGGGCGACCTTCGCGAGCAGATCGCCCTCGGTCGGCTGCTCGTCTCAGGGCGCCCCGCCAGCGCGCAGGATCTGGACGAGGCGGTCGCCTTCATCGAGGAGCTCGAGACGGTCGACGGACTCTCCCGTCGCGAGGCGCTCGAGAACCTCTGCCTGGTCCTCTTCAACCTGAACGAGTTCCTCTATGTCGACTGAGCCATCGACCGAAGCGTTCCGGATGTCGCTTCGGCCCGAACCGCCGCGCCTTGCCCGACGAACCTCCGATCACTGCCCGCTGCGAGACGAACCATGAGCGACGCCCGACCCTCGCCCGACCTTCCGGCCAACACCTTCTGCGGCCGCACCCGCCGGGAGTTCATGTGGCAGGCCGGCGGTGCGTTCACCTCGGTCGCCCTCACCGGCATGCTCGCGTCGGAGGGCTTCATCCGCCGGCAGGCGCTCGCGTTCGACGGCACCACGCCGTTGCCGGGCGGACCGCTCGCGCCCAAGACGCCGATGCTGCCGGGCAAGGCCAAGAGCGTCATCTTCCTCTTCATGTACGGCGGGCCGAGCCACGTCGACACCTTCGACTACAAGCCCGAGCTCTACAAGTTCGACGGCAAGACCATCAAGGTGAAGACCAAGGGTCGTGGCGGTGACAAGAACGAGGGCCGCGTGGTCGGGCCGAAGTGGAACTTCAAGCAGCACGGCGAGTGCGGGGCGTGGGTCAGCGACCTCTTCCCCAATCTCGCGACCTGCGTCGACGACATGGCGTTCGTCAAGAGCATGTATGCCGACAGCCCGATCCACGGGTCGGCGATGCTCATGATGAACTCGGGCAAGCTGCTCGGCGGCGCACCGGCGCTCGGCTCGTGGGTCAACTACGGCCTCGGCACCGTCAACCAGAACCTGCCGGGCTTCGTGGTGATGCTCGACTCGACCGGCGGGCCGATCTCGGGCGCGAAGAACTGGTCGAGCGGCTACATGCCTGCGATCTACCAGGGCACCGTGCTGCGCGGCGAGGGCCCGCCGATCCTCGACCTCTCGAACCCGAGCGGCCGCAGCGACGGCCTGCAGCGACGGCTGCTTGATCGCGTCAAGATGTGGAACACCCGCCACGCGCTCCTGCGTTCGGGCAATCCCGAACTCGAGAGCCGCATCGAGAGCTACGAGCTCGCCTACCGCATGCAGGCCGACGCCCCCGAGGCGGTCGATCTCGCGAGGGAGTCGCCGAAGACCCTCGAGCTCTACGGGATCGACAAGCCCGAGACCCGCGAGTTCGGCGAGAAGTGCCTGCTCGCGCGTCGCCTCGTCGAGCGCGGCGTGCGCTTCGTGCAGGTCTACTCCGGAGGCAGCCACAACGACGCCAACTGGGATGCCCACGGCGATCTCAAGAAGAACCACGACTACCACGCCGGCCGAACCGACCTGCCGATCGCGGGGTTGTTGAAGGACCTCAAGCAGCGTGGTCTGCTCGACGAGACCCTCGTCGTCTGGGGCGGCGAGTTCGGGCGGCAGCCCACCGCCGAGTACGCGGAGGGCACCGGACGCGACCACAACTCCTTCGGCTTCACGATGTGGATGGCCGGCGGCGGGGTGAAGGGCGGGGTCACGGTCGGCGAGACCGACGAGCTCGGCTCGACCGGCGTGGGCGACCGCTACCACGTGAAGAACCTCCACGCGACGATCCTGACGCTGATGGGCCTCGATCCCAACGAGCTGTCCTACTTCTATGGCGGGCTCGACCAGAGGCTCGTCGGCGTGGAGGGGGCGGAGCCGATTCCTCAGATCATGGTTTGAGCGATCGCGGCTGCGGCCGTCGTTGGACTTCGATGCCGCCTTGGTCGTCACGATGGACTGCTCGACGCCGGCCTTCCAGGCCTCGCTGGTGCCCGTCAGTCGCCCAGCAGCGAAGCCGACGGAGACTGCGGAACGCCTGGCGCGAGCCTTCGATGGCACCGATCGACGGGGTTCCTCGATGGCAGCCTCGACATCACGGCGGAGTAGTCGACTCCACGCTTCGATGTCATCTCAGTGCCCGCGGCCGGGGTCTCTTCACGCCTGGCGCCTTGCTTCATTCGCTCCGTAGCCGGAAGGTGCTCACGAACTCGTAGCCGAACGGCGGGTAGGCGACGCGAAGGCGGTGCATGCGCATCGCGTCGAGGTTCTGACCGAGTTCGCTCGCCATCTTCTCGAGCATGCGGCGGTAGTTCGGCACCGCGGGAATCTCGAAGCGCTCCGCTCCCGACTCGAGAACCTCGATCCGCTCGGGTACCTCGACGCGGTCGAGGTCATCGATGCGGTCGTTGACATTCGTGCAGGCCCGTGGTCCCGGGGAGAACACGAACAGTTCGGGTTCGGTTCCGGCGAGGAGCTCGGCAGGCAGGACGATGTCGAGCAGGAGCACCTTCACAGGCAGCTTGATGAGCGCGAACGAGCCGATGCGTCGCCCCGGCGACCGCGCAAGGCGTGGCAGTGCGCCCCGCATGCGGGTCAGCGAGAGCATGTCGCACACGGAGTCCTTGCCGATCCGCCCTGGCGCGAGTGTGGAGACCGTGCGTCCTGCGATCTCGGTGCATACGAGTGGCGCGGGTGGATTCGCGTAGAACTCCTCGAGGCCGCCCGTACAGTCGGGCGTTTCCATTGCTTCGCGCGGACTCTCGGCCAGCGTGAAGTCGAAATGGACCGCGATGTCCGAGCGAAGTGGGCGCAGCCCGGCGAATCCCTGCAGGATGCGCGTGTTGAGTTTCGTCGGATCGTCGCGATCGGGAGCGAGCATGTGCGCCGCCAGCCACGCCTCGGCCTCGGCGCCGCGAAGCTCGCGCATGCCTGCGAAGATGCGCTGGCGGCTGGCGAGTTCCTGCCGGATCCGCATCGATGGCGCGTGCGAGCAGATCGCCGCATTGAGCTTCCCGCGCGTGCCGAAGCCGTCGCGGATCAGCGCATCGAACCGATCGATCGCCCGAAGCGCCGCCTTCACGCGCGTCGCCGCGACGCCGAGGCGCCCCATGCCGTTCACGAAGGTGCGCAGCGACTCGGGACCAGGCAGCAACTGGAGCGTCTCGAGCGGTTCCTCGTTCTTGAGGGCGTTGAGCACTCGGCTGATGAGCACTCGGCTGAACTTGAGCCGCGTCGAGAGCGCGGTTGCGCCATACGCGCGGGCCGCAGGGGCGCGCACCACCTGTTCAAGCGAATGCGCGATGGCTCGCCCGACCTCCTCGGCATCGGCGAGGGGGGCTGCGACGGCGTGCGGAGACTTGCGGACAGCATTACGCGATGCAGGCATGACGGACGACGCAATCTGCATAACAAGTTGCGAGAACTCGGCTTGCGTACCAGCGTCGCACCAGGCCAGCCCTTGCGATTGGGCGTTTCTCTCGTAGAAATTTACAACCTTCGAACTTGTCGGGCAAGCAGGCAGTAGTAAATTGTTTCAGTCGGCAATGATCGGAGGTGCCGACGTCGGCCGCGGGTTGCGGAGCATCGCCGTCCCGTCGGCCTGGCCCGTTGCTTCGTCCCCTGAGCAGTTCCGTACCGGTGCGGCGCATCCTCCCGAGATCTCCATGCACGCGCGCAGCCTTCTGCTTGCCACACTCGCGGCTTCCTCTCCGCTCCTTCGTCCGTCCTCGCCCACGCGGCCGGGTGCGGCCTCGTCCGTGGGCTGCTGCGTTGCGATCGATCCGTCGGTTGAGCCCCCGAGTGCGCGGCGAGGTCTCGTCGCAGTTGAGTCGAGTCAGCAGAGAAGCGAGAAATCCATGCACCCACGAAACCCCTCGACACATCTCCTGTCCATCGTGCTCGCGCTC